>JAYVKT010000520.1:0-17966 GCA_043768195.1 Chitinophagaceae bacterium
GTACCATTGTGACTTATCAAACCCAACATGGATGGAACATTTTATATCAGCCGTTAGGGTTTCTAATATTTTTTGTATGTGCTTTAGCTGAATGCAACCGTACGCCATTTGACTTACCTGAAGCGGAAAACGAATTGAACTTTGGTTATCATCAGGAATATTCTTCTATGAAGCTTGGCTTTTACCTGTTTGCTGAATACATCAATATGTTTATCAGCAGTGCGGTGATGGTGACTTTATATTTTGGCGGCTATGATATTCCGTTTGTGAATGAAGCATCATGGGGATTAAACTCCTTCTGGATGTCATTAATAAGTTTCAGTGTGCTGATGGCAAAAGTATCTTTTATGCTATTTGTGTTCTTATGGATTCGGTGGACAATCCCCCGTTTCCGGTATGACCAATTAATGAACCTGGGATGGAAGAAACTGATACCATTGGCATTGGTGAATATGATAATAACGGCAGCGGTGTTGTTGTTGTTGAAGAAATAGTTGATTTCACGCAGCGATGGCAACGGAGCGACGAACGCTGCGTCGCTATATCTCGGCGTTCGCTGCGAGAAACAAAAAGTTGATTAACGAACAGAACCCTGAAGAGTGCGACGCAACGGAAGATGATAGTAGTACAGAAGCTGGGAACATAAATATATATTTGCGAACTTTTATAAAGTATGTTAACACAAAGAGCAAAAGAAGTAGACCGTAAACCGATGACTTTCTTAGAGAGTATTTATCTCTGGAATATCATGAAGGGGATGGGTATTACTATCAGTCACCTGTTTAAAAAGAAGGCGACGATTAATTACCCGGAACAAACAAGAACCTTTTCCAAAGTGTTCCGTGGTTTGCATGTGCTGAACCGTGATGCAGAAGGAAGAGAGAATTGTACGGCCTGTGGTTTATGTGCAGTGGCTTGTCCCGCAGAAGCGATTACAATGGAAGGAGCAGAAAGATTACCTGGCGAAGAACATTTATACAGGGAAGAAAAGTATGCAGCGAAGTATGAAATAAATATGCTGCGTTGTATTTTCTGTGGTTTGTGCGAAGAAGCTTGTCCGAAAGATGCGATTTATTTATCGCAGACTTTTGCACCGGCCAATTATGGAAGAAAAGGATTTATATATAAGAAAGAAGATTTACTGATACCGCACCCGGTTGAACAACAGGAAGCGTATCAAAAAGCATTAGGTGAAAAGGCAACGGTAAAAAATTAAAACGACTTAATACTCCCCTTTAGGGGATAGGGGCTTATGGGAATTACACAGGTACTTTTTTGGTTTCTTTCAGTAGTGGCATTATTCAGTGCTTTGATGGTAATTACCAGCAAAAATCCTGTGTATAGTGTGCTGTGGTTGATTGTCACCTTCTTTGCTATTTCCGGTCATTATATTTTATTAAATGCACAGTTCCTGGCCATCGTAAATGTAATTGTGTATGCCGGGGCCATTATGGTATTATTCCTGTTTGTAATAATGCTGATGAACCTGAACAAGGAAACCGAGCCGCAAAAGAACCGCTGGTTAAAAATGGCAGGTGCCGTGGCTGGAGGTTGTTTGTTATTGGTGCTGGTAGCAGCATTAAAAGATACCGAGATCAAACAACAACAAGCATTAGTGAACGAAGGAAGTATTGGATTGATTAAAAATTTAGGAAAAGAATTGTTTACAACATACGTAGTACCATTTGAGATAAGTAGTGTATTGTTTTTGAGTGCAATGGTAGGTGCAGTGGTAATTGGGAAAAAGGAATAGCTACGAGCTGTGAATTATGAGTTGCGAGACAGTGTTTTTTAACTCGAAACTTTTAAAAGATGCCGATTAATTATTACATATTCCTGTCTATCGCCTTATTTGCCATTGGCATTGTAGGTGTGCTGACACGTCGTAATGCGATTATCATTTTCATGTGCATAGAGCTGATGCTGAATGCTGTGAATTTATTACTGGTAGCATTTTCAAAAATGCACTACCTCAAAGCCGTTGGTACGGATGCAGCAACAGTGGCCGGAACAGACGGGCAACTATTTGTATTCTTTATCATGGTGGTGGCAGCAGCAGAAGTAAGTGTGGGGTTGGCAATTATTGTAATGATGTATAGAAATATACATTCAGTGGATGTGAATTTTCTGAACAGGTTGAAACATTAGAAGATAGTTTATGCAGAATGTATTACAAATAGTATACTTAATTCCTCTCTTACCATTGATTGGTTTTCTTATCAATGGTTTGGGAAGAAAACAATTGTCCAAACCGGCGATTGGTATAATTGGTTCAGGAGTTATACTTGCTTCTTTTGTGCTCAGCATCTGGGTTTTCCTGCAGGTAAAAGGTGGCAACACACATGAAGCTCATTATTTCGATTTTATTTCTGTTGGGTCACTTAAAATACCTTTTGCTCTTAAAATCGACCAGCTTTCCTCTTTATTTCTTTTAATAATAACCGGGGTCGGCTTCCTCATTCATGTCTATTCTACTTCTTACATGCATGAAGAAAAGACAGAACACTTCGGACGATATTTTGCCTATCTCAACCTCTTTATCTTCTCGATGTTGCTGCTCGTAATGGGTGCCAACTTCGTTATCATGTTCATCGGTTGGGAAGGAGTGGGACTTTGTTCTTATTTACTAATTGGTTATTGGTTTAAAAAACAGGAGTACAATAAAGCGGCGAATAAGGCTTTCATCATGAACCGTATTGGTGACCTTGCTTTCCTGATTGCTATTTTCTGGTTGATAGCAAAAGTAGGCTCCGTTTCTTACAGCGAAGTATTTACTGCGACTAATTTGGCTAAACTAAAAGCAACCGATGTTACCATCATTACCATATTACTTTTTGTAGGGGCCACGGGTAAAAGTGCACAGATACCTTTATATACCTGGTTGCCCGATGCAATGGCAGGCCCCACTCCCGTATCTGCATTGATACATGCTGCCACAATGGTAACAGCAGGCATTTACATGATTGCCCGGAGTAATTTATTATACTCCATGTCGCATATCACCATGGATATAGTGGCGTATGTTGGTTTGGCAACAGCATTGCTGGCAGCAACGATTGCACTGAAACAGAATGATATTAAAAAAGTATTGGCTTATTCCACTGTAAGCCAGTTAGGATTTATGTTCCTGGCATTAGGTTGCGGTGCTTACACAGCGGCTGTGTTTCATGTTATGACACATGCTTTCTTCAAAGCCCTCATGTTCCTTGGTAGTGGTAGTGTAATACATGCCATGGGTGGCGAACAAGATATTCGCAACATGGGCGGGTTGAGTAAGAAATTAAAAATTACATTCGTCACTTTCCTGATAGGTTGTATTGCAATTGCAGGTATTCCACCGTTCAGTGGTTTCTTTTCCAAAGATGCTATTCTGTTAAGTGCATTTGAAAAAAATCCGGTGTTGTATGGCATTGCTTTATTTACAGCCTTATTGACGGCTTTCTATATGTTCCGTTTGTTGTTCATTACGTTCAGTGGAAAATTCAGGGGTACACATGAACAAGAGCATCACCTGCATGAAAGCCCGGCAGCAATGACGATTCCATTGATTATTCTCGCAGTACTATCTATCATCGGTGGTTTTGTCGGAATACCTGAAGTTTTTATGCATGGTGGCGACAAGCTTGGTGAATTCTTATCACCAGTAATTGCAACTCATGTAGCGGAACACCCCGTTTCTCATTCCACAGAATATATGCTGATGGGCTTATCAACAGCACTAGTGCTTGCGATGATAGCATTCGCCTGGTTTAAATTTAAAAACTATCAACGCAGCGAAGCAACCGGTTTGGGCAAAGTGCTGGAGAACAAATGGTATGTGGATGAATTGTACGATAAGATAATTGTAAATCCCTTGAATAAATTTGGCGGCTTTTTGAAAACAGTTATCGAAAAATCCGTAATAGACGATTTGGTAAATGGAGTAGGACGGTTGGTGAATTATGGCGGTCGTCAATTCCGGTTATTACAAAGCGGACAGGTAGGTAATTATGTGCTGCTAATGGTGGTAAGCATGGTAGTAATTTTTGTAGTTCAATTCTTTTTGAGAAAATAATATGGCTGCTTTATTATTGATATTAGTTCCCCTTATTGCTGGTGTGGCTACTTTTCTGCTAAAGGAAGAGAAGCAAATACGCAGTTGGGTATTCGCCGCATCTGTAGTCACACTTATGCTAAGCCTTTTTGGCTTTACACTGGCTGAGGGGAATAGCGGATTGTCATTCCATGCAGCATGGATGGAAACATTGGGTAGCAGTTTTTCTGTTAAGCTGGACGGAATGGGAAAATTGCTGTGCTTGTTAAATGCCATTGCTTACCCGTTAGTTATACTTGCCACCTGGAACAGCAAGTATAAAAAATCAAATAATTTTTTTGCATTGATGTTGCTGGCACAGGCTGGTATGATGGGGGTTTTTCTCGCCACCGATGCCTTACTGTTTTATTTCTTCTGGGAACTTGCTTTGATACCTATGTATTTCTTATGTTCACAATGGGGCGGTGAAAAAAGAATAGCCGTTACTTTCAAATTTTTTATTTATACGTTTATTGGTTCTCTATTAATGCTGATAGGGATTTTGTATATCTATTCACACACCCCGGATCATTCTTTTTCTATTGAGTCTTTTTACCGTGCTGTTTTGTCAAACAAGGAACAATCATTGGTGTTCTGGTTAATCTTCGTTGCCTTTGCTATCAAGATGCCTATATTCCCTTTACATACCTGGCAACCAGACACCTACGAACAGGCCCCAACTGCCACCACTATGATATTAAGCGGCGTAATGGTTAAGATGGGTTTGTTTGGTATGCTGCGTTGGTTATTTCCGGTAGTGGTAGGTGCATCTTATCAATGGGGCGATTTTATTACTTCCGCAGCACTGGTAGGAGTAATCTATGCTTCGCTGATTGCCATTAAACAAAACGATTTAAAAAGATTGGTGGCATACTCTTCCATTGCTCACATTGGTTTGATGTGCGCCGCTGCTTTTGCACAAAATGAAAGTAGCCTGCAAGGGTTAATACTGCAAATGTTTAACCACGGTATTAATATTATTGGCCTGTGGATAGTAGTAGAGTTGATAGAAAGGCAATTTGGAACAAGAAAAATATCTGAACTGGGCGGCTTGGCTCAAAAAGATCCGGCACTGGCTATTCTACTGGTAATAGTGGCACTGGCAAATATTGCCCTGCCACTTACAAATGCTTTTCCAGGTGAGTTCCTTATGTTTAACGGGATATTCAGTTCGCTTACAAAATATTATCTGTGGTTTACTTTAATGGCAGGTATGGGTATTATTTTAAGTGCTGTATATACATTGAATATGATACGGAAAGTTTTTTACGGTACTACTAATGAATTAACAGCCGCAGCACAGGATATAAAATGGAATGAAAAATTGGCTCTTGGAATTATTGTATTGATTATTTTCTGGCTCGGCGTTTATCCGCAATGTATGCTCAATGAGGTAACCGGGGTAACAGAACCAATACTTAAAAAATTTGAAATACTCCGCTATGCACCAATAGCGAAGTAATAAGACAGTATAAATATGAACGCATTATTATTATCGGCCATACTGGGAGTTGTGATAATGTTCAGTGGCATTCTGCTGAAATCAAAAAGGGCTATCCGTTACCTTGCTATTGCCGGGATGGGCTTGCTGTTGGTTGTTAACATATTTGAAATGTCCGGTACTGTTTTTTTCAAAATAGATACCAGGGGCATGATGCTCTTCGATAATTTTTCTTTGTTGTTTAATAGTATTGCGTTTGTTTCTACACTACTATATCTGTTATTATCAGCAAAAGATATGGAGAAGGTTGGAGTTAACTACGCTGAGTATTTTGCCCTTATATTTTTTATCCTTTGCGGCATCACCCTTACCTCATCTTTCAAGTCATTGCTGATTTTGTTTTTGGGTATTGAAATTATTTCTATACCACTTTATATTTTGACGGGAAGCGATAAAAGAAACTTAAAAAGTAACGAGGCTTCTTTAAAATATTTTCTCCTGGGGGCTTTCTCTACGGGTATCATGTTAATGGGTATCGCCCTGATTTACGGAGCCATGGGAAGTTTTAATATTGCTGCTATTGGGGCTTTTACAGCAGCAAAACCTTCTGCATTGCTAATAGCAGGAATGCTGCTCCTTTTATTCTCTATGGCATTCAAAGCCTCCGTTGCACCATTTCATTTCTGGACGCCGGATGTGTACGATGGTGCACCAACAGTCTTTACTTCTTTTATGGCTACGATTGTAAAAGCGGCTGTATTTATCGCTTTTATCCGGCTGTTTGATGAGGGATTTGGTTTTCAGCAGCAGCAATGGCAACTCTTTATTGCTATTCTTACAGTGGCCACACTTTTCATTGGAAATATTACCGCAGTCTTTCAGCAAAGTGTAAAAAGGATGCTGGCTTACTCAAGCATTGCACAGGCAGGCTTTATGATGCTGTCTTTATACGCCATGAATACCGATGCTAAAGAAGGTCTGTTGTTATATACAGTGGCGTACAGCTTTGCCACCATCGGAATTTTTGCCGTGCTGATAAAAATGAAGGATTACACATTTGATGGCTTTAATGGTTTTGCAAAACAACAACCGTTACTGGCCGCTACTACTACTATTTTTCTTTTATCATTAGCAGGCATTCCACTTACTGCAGGGTTTCTTTCTAAATTCTATATGTTGAAAGCGGCAATGGGAACCGGAAAAAATCTATGGTTGGTAATTTTTGCCGTGGTGATGGCAGCCGTTAGTGTATATTATTACTTCCGTGTGATACAGGCCATGTATTTTAAAGAAGGGGATGCTCAACCAATTGAGGTCACTCCTTCGTTTAAATGGACATTAGTAGTATTAGCCGCAGCGGTAATACTACTCGGCATCTTCCCTAACCTGCTACTTGCCTGGTTTTATTTCTAAAGTGGTCTGACCGTCCCGGTCTGACTAATGATTACATTGTCTTCTATTTCAATTGTTATTATTGCTTATCATCATAGCAGTATCTTTGATAAGAAGTCAGTTAGCTTGTCCTGATTATTTCGGGAGTCTCTTTCTGACTTATAGTCAAAATGAATTTTCGTGACATCTTTTCCCTCGCTTTTCGCACCGTACGCAGTAACAGACTGCGAACAGGACTTACTGTAGCCATCATCGCATTCGGCATTATGGCATTGATAGGAATTATTACTGCTATAAAAGCGATGAATCAAAAATTTACAGAAAGTTTTTCTACAATGGGCGCCAATGCTTTTACTATCCGTTACAAGGAAAGAAATATCCGCTTTGGCGGAGGGAATAAAAATGATATTGAGGTTTCAAAGAAGGTAAGTAAGAAAGAAAAAAAATCGAGCCTTGGAAAATTAATTTCAAAGGATGAGGCAGAATTTTTTGCCGACAGGTTTGATTTTCCTGCCATAACGAGTGTTTCTATTTTCGGTGGCCGGACAAATATTGCTTCATTTAATAACCGGAAAACAAACCCCAATATTTACTTATTTGGGGGCGACGAAAATTATTTAGCACTAAATGGTTTTACTATTGAATACGGCCGCAACCTGAGCCGGGCAGATGTACAATCGGGTCATAATGTTTGCTTACTAGGCTATGATGTAGCGAAAAAATTATTTAAAGAAGGAGTGGAAAGAGCCGAAAACGCTGTCGTCAGAATTAATAATATTCCCTACCGGGTGCAGGCAGTTATGAAAAGCCGGGGCTCCAGTTTTGGCTTTAGCAGGGACAATGTAATTATTACAACCTATTCAAATGTGGCTAATAATTTTCCCGCAGGTTTTTCTTTTGTGATTGGCGTTATGACACCCGATTTGCAAAAAGTGCAGGCAGCTATGGGAGAAGCGGAAGGTGTTTTCAGAGGCATCCGTAAGTTAAATACAACGGAGGATAACAATTTTGCATTAGATCGCAGTGATAGCATTGCTGAAAAAGCGATGAACAGTTTGCGGTTTCTTACCGTTTCTGCAACCGTTATCGGATTAATTACGTTAATAGGCGCAGCTATCGGCCTTATGAATATTATGCTGGTGTCCGTATCAGAACGAACCCGGGAGGTAGGTCTTGTAAAAGCGATTGGAGGAAAAAGCAAATTGGTTAGCCGCCAGTTTTTGCTGGAGGCGATTATTATAAGTATCCTGGGCGCCTTGTTTGGAATAATACTGGGCATTACGGTAGGTAATCTTTTCGCCATCGTTCTTAGCACCGGCTTTGTGGTACCCTGGAACTGGGTTATTTATGGTATTATTATATGTACCCTTGTAGGTTTAGTGGCTGGTTTGTATCCTGCCCTAAAGGCCGGAAAGCTCAATCCCATTGAGGCTTTGCGATATGAGTAGAATCGGAGCAGAATGAATTGCAATCGTTTGTTATTGTGCAGGATGAAATTCTTATCTCCGAAGTAGTCCTTTGGACAAATTATTTGCCCGGAAGTTGTTCCGTATTAAAAAATCCTTAACTTGAAGCCCCTACCTAAAAAAATGACAGGTGGAGACTTTTTTACTAAACTTTTTTCATAGCATTGTAGCTCTGAAAATAAGGGCTCAAATTCATCATTTTAAAAACTAAAAAATTAAGACCATGGCAGAGACTAAACCAACTGCATCAGTTAAGGCTACATCGGTTCAACCGAAAAAAAGCAGCAACGCCATTTCATGGATTGCACCCCTCGTTTGTATTGTTGCCGGTTATTTGATCTGGCGATTCGTAATGGGAGCTGCTGATGGATTTAATAACCCGGATCCCAAAGGTGGATTTATGCCACATCACAAAGATCCCAAAGATGCCCTTCATAGAATTTACGAAGGTGGTATCATCATTCCGCTGCTGATTGCTATGTTACTGATGGTAATAGTGTTCTCTATTGAGAGGTACCTGACCATTCGCAAAGCATTAGGCAATGGCTCTATCTCCGATTTTATCCGTAAAGTACAATATCACCTTGCTAACCGCAATGTGGATGCTGCACTTTCTGAGTGTGATAAACAAAGAGGTTCTGTAGGTAATGTAATGAAAGCTGGTCTTCGCCGCTATAAAGAAATGATTAGCGAAGGTAATATGGCCACTGAACAGAAAGTAATCTCTATACAGAAAGAAGTGGAAGAAGCAACAGCACTTGAATTGCCGATGCTGCAAAAAAATCTGGTATTTCTTTCAACAATTACATCAGTAGGTACGTTAGTTGCCCTTTTGGGAACGGTAATCGGTATGATTAAATCATTCTCTGCCTTAGGTAAAGAGGGTGGTGCAGGTGCTGCGGCTGAACTGGCTGTTGGTATTTCTGAGGCCTTGTATAACACAGCTTTGGGTATCGGTACATCTGCCCTGGCATTGATTATGTATAACGTATTCACTACCAAAATTGACTCAATAACTTATGGCATTGATGAATCAGGTTTTACCCTGACACAGAGTTTTGCTTCTCTGTACAAATAATCCTGTAAAAACAGGGACTTTTTGTATGGAAATTTGAAACCTATTCATCTCAATTCTAAACTATTGTAAACATGCCAAGTGTTAAGTTACCAAGGAAGAGTACAGATACCGACATGACACCGTTCGTGGATGTCGCCTTTCTGATCCTTTCCTTTTTTATGCTGGCTACCAAATTCAAGCCACCCGAACCGGTTGAAATAACCACTCCAGGTTCAGTAAACTCTCAAAAATTGCCTGAGAATAATGCAGTAATGATAACGGTTGACTCTTCCAACCGTGTATTCTTTTCTGTGTTGTCAGAAAAAGATAAGTCAAAATTTGATGCAATTATTCAGGATGTTAATAGCACCCAAACCCTTGGTTTATCAACTACGGAAATGGGCAATTTCAGGCAAACATTCGCAGTGGGTGTTCCATTTGGAAATTTGAAACAATTGCTGGGTTTGGATGCTAAATCGCAGCAGTCATTAAAAGTACCTGGAATTCCAGTATTGGACTCTGCTAATAACCAATTGTTTTGGTGGATTTCTGCAGCCAAAAAAGCCTTTGCCGGAGAAAAACTGAACTATCTTATCAAAGGGGATGCTAAATCAAAATATCCAACTTTTGAAGCTATTGTCAGTGCCTTAAAGAAGAATGATGAGTTTAAATATAATCTTGTTACGGCACTCGATGATATACCCACCAATTCTGAGTTGGATAAGTATAATAGAACGAATGCAAAGGAGTAAAATATTATTAAATTTTAAACTGATTTTAGTATGTCAAGTATAGATACCGGCGGTGGCGATAGTGGCCACAAAAAAGGACCGGGGGTTAAAAAAGCCAAGAAGCTTTCTACCCGGGTAGATATGACACCGATGGTTGATTTGGGTTTTCTTTTGATTACCTTTTTCATCTTTACTACCACGATGACGACCCCTACCACTCTTGACCTTAATATGCCAAAGGATATTAAAGATCCTAAGGATCAGACAGAGGCCAAAGAATCCGGTGTGCTTACTATAATGCTGGGTAAAGGGGATCAGGTATATTATTATGAAGGAAAATTGATAGTAGATGCAACGGGCAATAATTTTAAATCTACAACCTTCAAAGGTATCCGTGATGTTATCATCAAGAAAAAGATGGAAGTAATGTCAAGGTATAAACCGGATCCAGAATGCGAAGCGAAAGCTAAAACAGATGGTAAACCTGCTAATTATTGTCACGACAAAGATTTTGTTGTTATCATCAAACCCAGCGATGATGCCACCTACAAAAACACAGTGGATATCCTTGATGAGATGACAATTAACCGGGCAAGAACTTATGCCATGGTTAAAATCCTGAAAGAGGAAGTTGATTTAATAAAAGCAACAGAAGCTACTAATGGAATAAAATAAGTTGCCATTGCTTGTGGAATAAGCAGCAATGAGCATCTAATTAAAAACGCTAAGTATGGAAGCCAACAAAATTTTATCAGCCGATGTTCTTGACCTGATCTTTGAAGACAGAAACAAGGACTATGGGGCTTACAATCTGAGAAAAACGTATAACAAACGTATTACCCGTGCCCTTATCATTACAGCCTCTGTTGCAGCGCTGGCTATAGGTGGTTCACTGCTGGCCAGCAACCTTAAGAGCAAGGATAATAAGAAAGTAAAAATGCAGGAAGTAACACTGACGGAAGTAAAGCAGGAGGAAAAGAAAATTATACCTCCTCCACCACCGCCCCCTAAAGTGGAACCCCCTAAAGTAGAGATGAAACAGTTTACCCCTCCCGTAATCAAAAAAGATGAAGAGGTGGAAAAACCACCACCACCACAAGAAGAATTAAAAGACGTAAAAATTGATGTGGTAAACCAGGAAGGTATTAAAGATGATAATATAGCTACCCCTGTGGTAATTGATGAAGGAAAACAGATAGTGGAAGAGAAGAAAGAAGACGACGATAACAAGATATTTGACAAAGTGGAAATCGAAGCTAAGTTTCCCGGTGGTGATGGCAAATGGCGCCAGTACCTCGAAAGAAACTGTAATGCCCAGGTAGCTACTGATAACGGCGCACCTGAAGGCACTTACACTACGGTTGTTCAGTTTGTAGTGGATAAGGAAGGAAATATCAGTGATGTAAAAGCCCAGACTAATCATGGATATGGTATGGAAGAAGAAGCAGTAAGGGTAATTAAAAAAGGCCCGAACTGGACACCAGCCGTACAGAATGGCCGTCAGGTAAAAGCTTACCGCAAACAACCTATTACTTTCCAGGTAACTGGTGAATAAGATATTATAGCTTATAGGATTTAATCCCCCCGGTTAGAACCGGGGGGATTTTTTGTATAATACAGAACCATGATTAATACCAAAGGGAAAAGATAAATAGCTCTATGTTATACTTTGCGGTCTTTGCGAGAAATGTATTAGTCTGCTTAATAAATCATATAAGTATAGCAACACGGATACCGGCACAATTTTATTTGCTCTACTTTTGCCAGCATGATGAATAAGATGTCAGGCTGGGACGATACGATAGTAGCACTGGCTACGCCACCGGGAGTAGGGGCTATCGGTGTTATCCGACTGAGTGGTACTAAAGCTATTGCTATAGCTAATGAATTATTTTCTGCTAAAAATCTACCTGACTATCCTACTCATACATTGCATGTTGGATTTTTAAAAGATGGCGAAAATATTTTAGACGAGGTTGTCATTTCGCTTTTTAAAAACCCCAAATCATACACAGGAGAAGATGTGGTAGAAATAAGCTGTCATGGTTCGCCTTATGTGCAACAGCAGGTAATAGATGCCTGTATAAAAAATGGAGCGAGGCTTGCTAAACCAGGAGAATTTACCCAACGGGCATTTCTAAATAGTAAATTGGATCTTACACAAGCCGAAGCTGTTGCTGATTTGATTGCTTCCAATACTGCCGCTTCGCAAAAAACAGCCTTACATACAATGAAGGGCGGATTTTCTAAAAACCTTTCAGTATTACGGGAAAGGCTGATTCGCTTTTCTGCCTTAATAGAACTGGAGCTGGATTTTTCGCAGGAAGATGTTGAGTTTGCCGACCGCAAACAGTTTTATGAACTGATTAATGAATTAACCGTATCAACGTCTCAGCTTGTCAATTCATTCTCGCTGGGTAATGTAATCCGAAATGGGGTAAGTGTGGCAATTATTGGTAAGCCTAATGCAGGCAAATCCACTTTACTAAACAGTCTGCTCAATGAAAACAGAGCTATTGTAAGCGAAATTCCCGGCACAACAAGAGATACGATTGAAGAGTTGATAAATATTGATGGTATTATTTTCCGGCTGATAGATACAGCCGGTATCCGCCAGCACTCAACAGATGTAATTGAGAATGCGGGTATGGAACGAAGTTTGGAAAAGATGAAGCAGGCTGACCTGGTCTTGTATTTATTTGATGCAACTGAAACAATGGCTGAGATTGTCAAAAAGAAAGAGGAATTTGATAATCAACAATTGAGTTTTTTATTGGTGGCAAATAAAATTGATATGACAGATGAAAATGAAGTAAAAAAGAAATTCAGAGACTTGGATAAAATCATTTTCATTGCTGCCAAACAGCACTTGCATACGGATTTGCTGAAAGAAAGAATGATAGATACTGTGCTAAAGGGACAAGTGCAGGCTGAAAACACCATCATTACCAATGCAAGGCACTACCATGCACTGAAAGAAGTACAGCAATCATTAATTGATATTAAAGCAGGATTAGATAATAAACTGCCTGGCGATTTATTGGCACTGGATATTCGCCGCTGCCTGCACTATCTTGGGGAGATAACCGGTGAGATTACGAATGATGAACAATTAGATTACATCTTTAGTAAGTTCTGTATCGGAAAGTAAAAGCATATTTATTTAGCTGCGTTTATCATATGCTATATTTTCAAAATTACTAATTGCTCAGGGCTTGGTTTGTATGTTAATCAGGTAATCAAAAAGATTAATTTCTGATGCTATTCCTAATTTTTTTCGTAAACGATACCTGCTTATTTCAACCCCCCGCACAGATATATTCATTAATTGGGCTATTTCTTTAGTTGATAAATTCATCCGCAGGTAAGCAGAAAGCTTAAGTTCATTAGGAGTAATAGCCGGATGTTTTTCTTTTAAATCAACAACAAAATTGCTATGCACTTTGTCAAAATGCTTTGCAAAATTTTCCCATTCTTTATCCATATTATCATCTTCATGGAGAGTTTTTGTCATCTTTTTTAAATCCGTAATTGCCTGCGGGTTATCAAGCCCCTTCATAACTTGTGTTAATTCGCTTTTTATTTTAGAAAGTAATTCGCCTTTTTTAACCAGGTGCATAGCAGAGGAAGCCATTTCAGAATTTTTAAAACTGATTTCTGCTTCTAATTTTTCATTACGAAGTGTTACCAGCTCACTTTCAACTTTGTTTCGCTCAAGCTCATGAATATACAAGAGTCTTTTTTGCTCTGCTTCATACTTTATTTGCTGAAGTTTAAATTTTTTCCTTTGCCATTTGTATAAAGCAAAAATCAGGCTACCCAATATCAGAAAATAGCAAATTTTAGCCCATAGCGTTTGATACCAGGGAGGAAGGATGCCGAAAGTATACAGTGCTATGGCAGACTCATCGCCAAGATTACTTCTGACTTTTACCTCAAAGGTGTAATCTCCGGCATGTAAATTTGTATATTCTTTTTCTGTTCGTTTTGTCCAATCAGACCAGGTTTCATCAAATCCTGTAAGCCGGTAACTATATTCAAGGTTTGACTGATAGCCTGCATTGGAGGAAGAGAATTCAAACCGCATGGTTTTCCAACGGCTGCCAATTTCAGGCGCCTTGTCTTCGTCCTGCACTTGTTTTTCATTTACCTCTTTGAAATAGCCGCCAAATAGCAAGCTGTCAGTTTTATTAATAATACGAACCGTTCTTATTTGTACCTGCAAATCAGGAATCGAATTCTTGTATTTTTCATAGTTAATATGAAAAAATCCCTTTTCTCCACCAAGAAAAATATTATTTTCATTGATAGGATAAATAGATTCAAAACCACTGAGTAATTTATTGTTCAGCTCAGGGAAATAAATAATTACCGGCTCTTTACCACTAAGGTCAATTACACCCAGCGACTTTTCATGGATAAACCATACATTACCTGCTGCATCTTCTTTTAAGTAACGTACACTTTGTTCACCTATTATTTTTCTATAGTAGGGCGATGGTTCAAAACTGTCTTTTTGTAAATTATAAACATATACTCCTTTTATTGTAGCAACTACCACCTCGTTCTTTATCTTATACACATGGTTATTTAAGGATGAAGGGAGTCCCTTTTTATCCGTGTAAGTATATGTTGTATACGTTCCGCTATTTTCTTTTGTTGATTTAAAGACACCATGATACGGATGTGATACCCATATATTATCATACTTATCTATAGCCAGAAATCTTGATGATTCAGTAAAACCCTTTATTTCAGCGGATACTTTAAACTGCTGGTCTGCGAAATCAAAAAATGAAACACCTTTATAATTACCAGCAATTAATTGTGCCGACGGAAATATTCCTGACAACGGCAAAAAATTCCAAAAGCCACGGTTTGAAGAAAGCTGAACAGCGGCATTGTCTTTAATTATAAATGCACCTTCATGATGGCCAAGTAATAATTGATTATTTATGTCGGCTAATGCCCAGGTTTGCCCAATTGTATTATTAACAGGAGTAAAGTTTCCCTTGCTGAAACTAAGATCTTTCACATCTTGCAAAGCCACACTGAAAAGGCCGTTAGAAGTGCCTGCAAAAAGGCGATTATCATATATTATGGATGTGTAACCGGCACCATCCTGTGCTGCAGGGATTATATGTTTGATAGCACTGTTATAAGCGATAAGATCAATGCCGTTGTCAAGCCCCAGCCATAAATTGCTTTGGTTGTCCAGAAAAATACTTAGTACATTATTGTTTTGAAGCCCTTCTTTTTTGGAAAAACTTTGTATGATATTTCCTTTAAGATCTGTTATAATAGCTCCGCCGTTATTAGTGGCAAGGGCTATCCACTCACTATTAAGGGTAGTGGCAGCAAAAATCCTTTCCGTTTCAAATAACTGATTGTTGAGTGATGGAAGTTTTGAAATTCGATTCCCTGCAAGAACAAATAAGCCATTTTTTAGTGTTGTAATGAGGATGCTGTCTTTATGCAACGGTAGTATGGAAGTGACAGGCTCATTCACAGGCAGTTCGTTGGTGGCAGTCGCAAGTTTCCACACATTATTCTCAAAAACCATTAATCCTGCCTTGAAGTCATGAGCAAATAAATGGCCATTGCAAAATCCCAGGTAAGACCATTCTGTTGGGGCATTGAAAATGGCTACATCATCATTGGTAAATTTGAAAATTTTGTTAGTTGATCGAAAAAACATGTCTTTATTAAAGGCAATAATATCCCAAACGTCTGCAAATGATTTATCCTTAGCTGGAATGCGATCAATCAGGCTGTGATATTGAAGTTTGCCGTTATTGGCCGGAGAAAAGTAGCCGATTTCATCTTGTCCTCCCACATAAATTCGATTATCAAGCCCCACTTTTACTGACCTGACGTTGGTTTTATTTGGTAATGGGTACAGGTTCCAATAGCGACCGTCGAAACTAAGAAGCCCCTCATTATTGGCTATATAGATTACCCCATTCTTATCCTGTTGTATATCCCAGTTTTGAAGCCCGGCATTATAGGTCTGTTTGGAGTAGTTAACTACATCAGGCAGGCCAATAGTGTTTTGTGCCAAAACTGAAATCGGTAAGCAAAATAGTATGAGGAGTGTTCTCATTTTATGGAATTCGCTTAGTGAAAGATATATAAAATGAATGATGTAGTAATGAAGTACTGTAATATTATTATAAATCAATTACTTATGTATTCAGATGTAGTAATGAAGTGGTAGTTTTTTTTGTTTTTGTAGTGGGTGAATCTAAATTGCCCTCCGACTTGCTGTCAAATATTGTTACAAAAAAACTTGCATATGAAAAAAATATCTAAAGGATTTTTCCTTTTTATTCTATTGCTCTCTTCGGCCGTTTCCCTGGCTCAAAACAAAATAGTTAAAGGAAAGATTATTGGGGAAAAGGGTATTGGCCTGCCCGGAGTATCTGTTTTGGTAAAAAACACCAAGATTGGAACAACCACCAATGATATCGGGGAGTTTTCATTTTCCGTTCCATCCACGGCTAAAACCTTAGTTGTCACATCGGTGGGGTATGATTCTAAAGAAACTGCCATTGCAGACGGTGTTTTAGAAATTACTCTCAATGAAGCTATATCAAATTTATCTGATGTAGTTGTAGTGGGGTATGGCACACAAAAAATAACTAAAGTTTCCGGAGCTATTTCTACGGTTAAAAGTGGTGATATTGAAAAACTAAAGCCAGTAAGAACTGAAGAAGCCTTGCAAGGAAGGGCATCCGGGGTCAATGTTATTCAAAACGGTTCTCCGGGATCCAAACCAACAGTATTAATAAGAGGAATTCCCTCTTTTTCCGGCACCGACCCTGTTGTTATAATTGACGGTGTTCCCCAATCATTAACCGATCTGAACTCTATTAACCCATCGGATATTGAGTCAATCAATGTATTAAAAGATGCCGCTACTACTGCTATATATGGTGTAAAGGGTGGCAATGGTGTAATAGTGGTTACCACAAAATCAGGAAGAAAAAATCAGAAAACAGAGATTAATGTAGCCAGTAATTATGGAATACAGGAAGTACTAAATACAATCGGTGTGCTAAACGCATCAGAGTACGGAGCAATTATTAATGAGGGAAGTACGGTGGCAGGTGGAAACGTTATTTTTCCTGATTTATCTGTATTGGGAGTTGGTACCGACTGGCAAAAGCAAATCTTTAAAACCGCTGCTCTGCAATCACACACTGTAACAGCCAGGGGTGGTAGCGATAAAATGTCATATTTCCTTTCGGCTGGCTATTTAAACCAGGGTGGTATTGTTGGTGGAAATGATAAGTCAAAATTTGACCGTGGCAACTTTACTGCAAACTTGAATTTTGATATTACCTCACGATTAAAATTTATTGTAAATACAACAGGAGTTATACTGAGTTCCAAGGGAATCCAGGAAAATTCATTTAATAGTATAGTAGGAAGTGCTTTGAACTACGACCCTACTGTATCCGTTTTAAACAATGTGCCGAACACAGCAGGTAAGTATGGATTCAGTTCTTTATTATTATCAGAAATTTTTAACCCCTTAACCAAACTGGAAAATACATATAATAGAAACGTTGGAAGTAAAATTTACGGTAAGTTCGAATTACAGTATGATGTAATAAAAGGGTTAAAACTTTCTTCCCGGTTTGGCTATACCAAGTATGATGGAAATGCAAAAAGCTTTTCTCCGCTTGTTTTTTACGGATTGAATAATGTAAATAACACGATGAATGCGGATGGTTCTACAGTTACAGGAGAACACAACAGCGTCTCACATGAAAAAACGAGCAATTTTAACTGGACCTGGGAG
>JAYVKT010000521.1:0-7346 GCA_043768195.1 Chitinophagaceae bacterium
TGCACAGATGTATGTGGAACAGCACATGCCTGCGTCACAAAGTGCAAAGATGGACAACATAGCTATGCTCATACAGAAAGTGGCCATACCTGCACCGATGCTTGTGAGACAATGTAAGTGTTTGGGTAAATCTTTTTTAGTTTATGACCGGGGTGAGTTTGTCTCCCCGGTTTTTTGTTCCGGTAGTTCTATTGCTAATTTTTATACACCACTCCATCCTTCATTACAAAAACTACCTTACCAAAAACCTTTGCATCTTTTAAAGGGTCGCCATCCACCGCAACAATGTCGGCAAGTTTACCAGCTTCAATGCTACCAAGCCTGTCTTTTTCTCCCAGCAAATCTGCTGCACCCATCGTCGCTGCTTTAATAGCTTCCATCGCCGGCATTCCAGCTTCTATCATATAGCCAAACTCCATCCAGTTTTTTCCATGCTGGAAAACTCCGGCATCAGTACCGAATGCAATTTTTACCCCGGCTTTATAGGCTTTGGCAAATGTGGCTTGTATCTGTGGGCCGGTGATCAATGCTTTTGGTGTTACAATATCTGAGTAGTAACCGGGAATTTTTGCACTGTCTGCTGTTGCTTTTCCGGCAGTAATGGTTGGCACCAGGTAAGTGCCATATTGCTTCATCAACTGCATGCCTTCATCATCCATAAAAGTGCCATGCTCTATGGAATTTACTCCACCACGGATAGCTCTTTTCATTCCTTCAGCTCCATGTGCATGTGCCGCCACTTTAAATCCATAATCTTTTGCGGCTGTAACAATAGCCTTTACTTCTTCTTCGGTAAACTGTGCATTGGCGCCATCTTTTGCCTGGCTAAGCACACCACCTGTGGCGGTAATTTTTATTAAGTCAGAACTTTCTTTGTAACGTTCTCTTACTGCATGAAAAGCATCTGCGGTGCCGTTGATAACACCTTCTTTCGGGCCGGGGTCACCCATTAAATCTTTACGGTAGCCGTTGGTGGGGTCTGCATGTCCGCCTGTTGTGGCAATAGATTTTCCTGCGGTAAAAATTCTTGGGCCAACTACTGACCCTTTGTTAATAGCATTCCGCAATGAAACATTTACACCGCTTCCTCCCAAATCCCTAACGGTTGTAAACCCTGCCATAAGCGTAACCTTTACGTACTTTAAGGATTCAAAAGCTACGTCAGCAGGGTTGTTAGTAAACCTTTCGGCTAAGTTTCCTCTTTTTGTTTCACTTTCTACATGCACATGCATATCAATCCACCCGGGAGTTACTGTTTTTGTTTTCAGGTCAATCGTCCTGAACGAATCCAAAGGAGCAGAGGCCACTGGTGCAGTAAAACCATTTTGAACAGCAACAATTTTATTTTTCTCGACTATGATCGTCATATTCTTTTTTGGTTCGTTGGAAATGCCGTCAATCAACGTGCCGCACCAGATATAGGTTTTTTGTGCATAGGAAATTGATAAGAAAACAAAGCTGATTGATGTAAGCAGTATTTTATTCATGTTAGCGGGGTTGAAATACTAAAATAGTGTAATCGCTGGTTAATTTGTAATTTAAACTATGAAATCAGCCATACAAACCCTTGCAATTACTGCCTGCTTTTTTATAACGGCGGGATGCAGCAGCCAACCTAAAAAATTTACGGACAAAAAAGTAGTAGTAGCCAGCAAGGAAACTGTGAAAATAAAAGAGCTGGATTTGTCTATCACCAATAACGGCTGTGGAAGACAATGGGAATCGGGTGGTGAAAGACCCTATTGTGAGTTAATAATTAAATGCAAGGACTCCACTATTTATGCCGGTGGTAATTTTAAGCCTGTTTATATCGGTAATATCGAAATAACCCTTGATAAAATAAATCCCTGGGGCAGGGAAGAAGACAGTGTGCCGCCAGGTGGCTGCCGGGTGTGGATAAGGAAACTGGAAGGCCGCTAATGGCAGTAAACTGTAAATCAACAATCAATAACAAATCTTCTTTTCCACGCCAAATTTCTCAAACTGTGGATATGAAATTTTATCCGGCCTTAGGCGAGACCGGAAAATTCTTTTAGCTTTGCATGACCTCCCGGAAATTCTCCCTTTCGTTGCTTCCGCTGGTCAAAATAGGGTGGGCTTTTCATCAGAATATTTTTACTGTATTGGAATTAAACAAATAACCATTTTGTATGGCTAAATTTATTTTTGTAACCGGTGGTGTTACTTCTTCTTTGGGTAAAGGCATTGTTGCTGCATCTCTTGCCAAATTGCTGCAGGCAAGGGGATTGAAAGTAACGATTCAAAAATTTGACCCTTATATCAATATTGATCCGGGCACTATGAATCCTTATGAACATGGCGAATGTTATGTAACAGAAGATGGTGCTGAAACAGATTTGGATCTCGGCCACTACGAAAGATTCCTGAACATTTTTACTTCGCAGGCCAATAACGTTACCACCGGGAGGATTTACCAGACCGTTATTAATAAAGAAAGAGAAGGTGCTTACCTCGGCAAAACGGTGCAGGTAGTTCCGCACATTACGGATGAGATAAAAAGAAGAATGTTGCAACTGGGTCAAAGCGGTGAGTATGATATAGTGATTACCGAGATTGGCGGAACAGTTGGCGATATAGAGAGTTTGCCCTTTGTAGAAGCTGTCAGGCAATTGCAATGGGAGCTGCCGGAAGAAGATTCGCTGGTTGTTCACCTTACATTAATACCTTATTTAAAGGCTGCTAAAGAATTAAAAACAAAACCTACCCAGCACAGTGTAAAGATGCTTAGCCAGGAAGGAGTACACCCGGATATTCTTGTATGCAGAACAGAAAAGCCGCTAAACCCGGAGCTGCGTAGAAAAATTGCCCTGTTTTGTAATGTAAAAGTGGAAGCAGTGATAGAAGCAGCAGATGCGCCTACTATTTATGAAGTGCCGCTGTTGATGATGAGGGAAAAGCTGGATGTTATCTGTATGAAGAAACTAAACATTGTAAATAATAAAGAACCGGAACTGACAAAATGGAAAGAATTTTTGGATAAATTAAAATACCCTAAAAGCAAAGTTACCATCGGCCTCATTGGTAAATACCTGGAATTGCAGGATGCTTACAAATCAATCCTTGAATCATTTATACATGCCGGGGCAATAAATGAATGTCAGGTGCAGATAATTAATATTCATAGTGAGTTTATCACCGATGATAATGTGGCAGAAAAATTTGAGGGGCTTGATGGGCTGCTCGTAGCACCAGGCTTTGGGCATCGTGGGGTAGAAGGAAAAATAGTTGCTGTAAAATATGCCAGGGAAAACGGGTTGCCTTTCTTTGGTATTTGTCTCGGTATGCAAATGGCGGCTATTGAGTTTGCAAGAAATGTATTGGGATTAAAAGATGCCCATTCCACCGAAATGGATCCTGAAACAAAAGAACCGGTGATAGACCTGATGGAAGAACAGAAAAAAGTAACTGCCAAAGGTGGTACAATGCGGCTTGGCTCTTACCCTTGCGAAATAAAAGAGGGGTCATTAGCTTATACGGTTTATGGAAAGTCACAAATTAGTGAACGTCACCGTCATCGCTGGGAGTTCAATAATAAATATCTTGACCAGTTTGAAAAAGCTGGTATGAAAGCCAGTGGTAAAAACCCCGGTACAGATCTGGTGGAGATTATTGAATTGCCCAAACATCCATTTTTTATCGGTGTTCAGTATCATCCTGAGTTGAAAAGCACAGTTGAAAACCCCCAACCAGTTTTTGTACATTTTATAAAAGCAGCCAAGGCTTATTCCGAAAATAAATCAGAAGTCAAAAATCCCCTTTTGCAGAGCGAAATGATATAACGAGTCGGGAGTCTTTAGTCTGGAGTCATGAGCCAGGTACTAAAACCTGTGATTCACCGACTCTAAACTCCTGACTCCCGACTCTTTCCTCAAGACTCTTTCCCCTATCTTTGCCCACTCCAAAAAAAGTAAAGAATGAAGTTTGATCGTAATACAGTCGTCGGTTTCGTAGTTCTGGCGGCATTGTTTTTTGGCTATTTCTATTTCAACAATCAACAACAGAAAGAAAACCAGAAGCAAAAGAATGAGAAGCTTGCTAAAGAAAAGCACATAAGTGATTCTATTAATCTGGCAAATAAGCCCTTGCAGGATTCTTTAAATAAAACCAGAGATTCTGCAGACCGTAAAGGTATAGCCGGTGTTTTCCAGGATACAACATCAAAAGGAACGGAGCAACTGGTTACGGTTGAAAATGAACTGATAAAAGTAACCTTCACTTCCAAAGGAGGCCAGCCTAAAAAAGTAGAACTTAAGAATTTCAAAGGGCAGGATAGCAACCTGTTGCGATTGGCGAGTTCTGATTTTGACAAAATAAGTTATTCAATCAATACGGGTAAAACAGCTAATGGCGGAAGTGCTAAAACCAGCGACTTGTTTTTCTCAAAAATTGATTCTTCATCTAAAGGTGGAAGTAAAACGGTCTCTTTTACTTTACAAACCGCAGACAGTAGCGGTGTTTACATCACACATGAATACACATTGAAGCCGGCTGATTACATGATTGATTTCAATGTAAAAATGAACGGTGCTAATACGCTGCTTGAACAAGGAACAATGAACTTGTCTTGGCAGTATGCTGCTGCACAACAAGAGTCAGATATTTCATTTGAAAAACAAAATACACAGGTCGGCTATGTAAAAGATGGCAGTTTCGATTATCATACTATAGGCCGCAGAAGCAGTAAAGATTTTGATGAATCTGTGAATTGGGTTGGAGTGAGGCAGCGTTTCTTCTTTACTATTCTTGTTGCTAAAAATAAGTTTACATCTGGCAGAATGGAATGGAATGATGGTTTGCCTGACAGCACAAAGGCGATTGTGCAATCAATAGCAAGTATGAAGTTGCAGGTGCCTGCCGGCACACCGTCCGTTGTGCCTTTCAGTATTTATTATGGCCCGTCAGATTATCACATACTGAAACAGTATGACATGAAGTTTGAGAAGCTGGTGAATCTTGGCCAGGGTATTTATTCATTTGTTCGTCCAATCAATAAATTTGTAATACTTCCAATTTTTGACTTTTTAAAGAGCTTTGCAGGTGGTATGGGGCTGGCTATTGCATTACTAACTATTTTCATAAAATTAGTAACCTCTCCATTGTTGTATAAGAGTTACTTAAGTGGGGCAAAAATGAAAGTATTGCGACCAGAAATTGCCAAATTAAAAGAAAAGCATGGCGACGACAGGCAGGCAATGAGTATGGATCAAATGAAGTTGTTCAGAGAAGCTGGAGTAAATCCGCTTGGGGGGTGTTTGCCAGCTTTATTGCAGATACCCATCTTCTTTGCTCTTTTTAGTCTTTTTAATGCCGACGTAGGGCTAAGGGGTGCTGAATTTTTATGGTCAAGTGACTTATCAGCTTTTGATGCGCCAATAAAATTTGGTTTTCATATCCCATTGCTGGGTAGCCACCTCAGTCTTTTTAATATTACTGCAGTAGTTACCAGTTTTCTTATATCTATCTACAGTATGAGCATGACACCGGATCAAAGCAACCCGGTAATGAAATACCTGCCTTATATTTTTCCAGTGTTTCTTTTGTTCTTCTTTAACCGGCTGCCTTCGGCATTAACATGGTATTATACCGTTTCAAACATTGTAACGCTGGCATTGCAATTTGTTATTCAGAATTACATTATTGATAATAAGAAAATTCTGGCCAAAATAGATGATAACCGCAAGAAGCCAAAGACAAAATCCAAGTGGCAGGAACGGATGGAACAAATGCAGGAACAGCAGAAAAAGATGAAAGAAATGCAGCAAAAAAACAGACGCTGATTAAGTTAAAATATTCTTAAGAAGAACCGGGTTTAGCCTTTAGCAACCCGGTTTTGTAACTCCCTCTCCACAAACTGGGGAGGGTTGGGGCGGGGCCGCAACTTATTAGCTAATTTGGCACGTCTTTTAGATATATAAGATAGATTCAACTAAAATGAAAAAAGCAACTTACATATTTGTTTCAATTGGCTTACTTATTTCGTCTGTAGATTTATTTGCACAAACTCCCAGAAAACTTACAGAAGCAACTATCGCTTACGATATTATTATTAACACCAGCGATACTAAACCACAAGCGGCTGACCTTTTGGATGGTGCAACCAGCGTAGTGTATTTAAAAGGTAACTCCAGCCGTTCTGAGATGGTGAGCTCATTAGGCACACAGGCTACTATTATTGAGGGAAAAACAGGTAATGTTACCATTCTGAAAGAATATGGTGAACAACGCTATATGATTAGAATGACCCCTGATAACTGGAAGCAATCCAATCAAAAATATGAGGGAGTTACATTTACTTACCAAAATGAGTATAAGACAATTGCCGGATATAATTGCCAGAAAGCAACAGGCAAGCTAATAGATAACACTACTTTCATTGTTTACTTTACAAAAGAATTATTACCAGTAAATAAAGACTTTCAATACCTGAATAAAAACCTGCCAGGTCTTGCCATGCAATATGAAGCGGCAATGGGGAAGATGATGGTAACTTATACAGTATCCAATATTAATTTTAACCCAATACCACAGGCAAAATTAGATATTCCAAAATCTGGTTATAGAGTAATGACGTTTGAAGAAAGCAAAGGTGCAGGAGGGAATTAGTTTCTTTGTAACTGACGGTTACCGATGTCAATTTTTACGTTGCCAAGGATAACCTTCTTTTTTAGAGGAACAATATAGGTTGTATTACCTCTTTGATAAGTAACGGTTGTATTTAGCTTAATATATCTTTTGGCAGGTTGCGGATTCAATACATTATTACCACGATAAGCATACCCAGACCGTAGAGAAAATGAACCGGGTTTATTGATTTTTGAAGTAAGCAAAGAGGATTTTGGAAGGTCAGACTTTTTCTTACCATCGCCCAATGTGGCAAAAGAAGCTATTGCAGAACCTGCAATTAAAAGAACAACTGCCAGCTTTCTGCCTATAACTCTCAATATGGTTAACTTGGGATAATTCATTCCGTACAAAAATAAACACAAAAAAGTATATAAAACAAACCGTTTATCCAGAACTTTAATACTTCATTAACGGGAAAGAAGGCAAATTGTTACATTTAGTTGCCTGAAAAAAAATACTATTTTGCACATATGGGGAAAACTCAACTTCTTTTGAACCAGTATTTTTGGCTTAACTTGTTGACAATAAAATATTTCAGGGGGCAAAGGGATTTTGCTGTCTGACTTTGGCTCTTTAACAGTTTTGCTCACCAAACGTCCGATAGATGAAAGAAAATAACCCTTACCGGGAAGATCGGGAACAGCTTCGGGAACTGCTTAAACAGTACGAAAATTTCAAAAATGGCCGTAGCCACTCCTTTA
>JAYVKT010000522.1:0-6381 GCA_043768195.1 Chitinophagaceae bacterium
AGCCTGTTTTCTTGCAAGAAAAATTCCACACTAAAGGTTATTCTTTTTTCTAATCCGGCAATTTTTTCAGCTATTGTATTTTACTATAGCAAAACAGGGAGTTTTATTTTATCAAGTTCTTAAACCCACTTATAAATCTGTCACTCAGCCTTCTTTTCTCCGTAATGATTTCTGCCTGTGCCATCAAACCTTCGTTAAAATGAATAATTTTCTTGTAGTTCGTTATCAATCCCCCGGGCAGCGAAACTTTGGCTAAGTATCCACTGTCAGCAGGAATAGTTTTAATGTATTCTATCTTTCCTTTTACACTGCCAAACTCTTGTGCGGGGTAGCTTGGAAATTTAAACAGTACTTCTTGTCCCGGTTTTACTTTACCAAAATTGGTTTGTGGTATCAGCATTTCTATATAGTATTGGTTTGTTTCATTAATAATAAAAGCAAAAACCTGGTTGGCTTGTAACTGCTGATTCTTTTCTACAAAACTGGTAAAGGTGAGTGTGCCAGTTACTGGTGCTATGAGTAAATATTTTTGCTTCCAATCTTCAATCGTATTTCTGTACGCATTTAATAGTTGAACGAATACAGCTTTCTGTTGTGCAATCTGATTGTCCAGCTCCATCATTTCTTTTTGCAAAGCATTTTGCTGGCCCTGGTTGCTGATAATAGAAGCATTGACCTGCGGAATGCTCATTTTTTTATTAATTAACTGGCTTTTCTGGTTGCGGTATTCTATATCGGTTATCAGTGTTTCATTGTGTAGCGTATCATGCACATTATAGTTTTGAACAGTATTAGCAAGGTCTTGCTGTTGCAATTCTTTTTGTTGCTGCAATGTTTGAAGCAATTTTTTGGTGTTACCTAAATCCCGGTTCAGCATTTGTTTTTTGGCTACATAAAACCCGGTGCTCAGGTAATCTTTAAAACTGATATAGCCCTGCATAAAATTTTGATGCGATTGTTGCAGTTCACCCAACTGTGCAAAAGATTGGTTAGTTGACTTCCAGAACCCGGGTATTTCTTCCAGCCGGTTATCGTTGGCAAAAGACTGAAGTGTGTCTAAAGTGGTAGCTAATCGCAGCACTTCATCATGACTGGCAGTGCTTTCTAGGTATCCGATAATATCACCCTGTTGTATGTCACTATTATCATCTTTAAATAGCTGCACCAACCGGCCTCCGCTTTTCGCAATTACCTGCTTGGGAGGGTTGATAGAGTTTACTTTAGCTCTTGCCTTTACTATATCGGGATATTGAATAAAGTAACTGCCAACAGCTAAGCTAACCAGCAACAAAAAGAAAATAGGAATGCCCCAACGGATTAAAAACCCGGGGCGGTGACTGATAAATTCCCTCAGTCCTTCGCTTCTTATAGTAGATTGTTCCTGTATTGGCATTGTTAGATTCCTTTAATTACCCAACTCCAATTGATTTCTTACTAACTGGTAATATTCCCCTCTCTTTATTGTCAGTTCTTCATGTGTACCCTGTTCTGTAACCACTCCATTATCAAGCACAATTATATTATCCGCATTTTTAACGGTGCTTAACCGGTGTGCCACCACTACCACAGTTTTATCTTTAAAAAATTCAGCCAGGTTTTCCAGAATCGTTTTTTCATTATTGGCATCCAATGCGTTGGTGGCTTCATCAAAGAAGATATACTCCGGATCTTTATAGACCGCTCTTGCTATCAGTATCCGCTGTTTTTGCCCGGCACTGATGCCATTGCCTTCTGCACCTATTTTTGTATTGAAACCAAGTGGCAGGCTTTCAACAAACGAAAGTATGTTGGCAACTTTGCAGGCATGTATCAATTTTTTATAATCCGGCACTTCGTCACTTACAGCTATGTTTTTTGCAATATTGTCATTAAAAATGTAACCATCCTGGGTAACAGAACCGCATTGCCTGCGCCAGAATTTTGGGCTTATATATTTTAAAGAAGATTCCCCCACCTTAATTTCTCCAAAATAGTTTTCATAAAATTTCAACAATAATTTGAGTAAAGTAGTTTTGCCGCTGCCACTCATTCCTACAATGGCCGTTACTTTCCCTTCGGGAATTTTCAGGGTAATATTTTTTAAAACCGGTTCATTACCTGCACCGGGATAAGTATATGACAGATCATGCACCTGAATAGTTTTGCTATCTGGTAATTGAGTAATAAATGTTTTCCCTCCGGGTTCTTCTTCTTCTAACTGGTGTATTTCATTCAGTCTTTCCAGCGAAATTTTTGCATCCTGTGCAGATTGTACAAAACCTATCAGTTGCTCTACCGGGCTGTTTAGCTGACCAATGATATACTGAATAGCCAGCATAGCTCCTAAGGTGAGCTGACCATCCAACACGGCTTTGGCTACAAAGAAAGTAATCAGGATGTTTTTTCCTTCGTTGATGAAAAAGACACCGGCCTGTTGATACTGACTTAATGAAAGCCCTTTGAAACCAAGTTTAAAAAGCTGTGCCTGCAGGTTTTCCCATTCCCATCTTTTGGATTGTTCGGCACCGTTTAGTTTTATCTCCTGCATACCATAGATAAGCTGCATGGTGGCGGTGTTCTCTTTGCTGGCAATGGCAAACCGTTTAAAATCTAACTGGCGGCGGAATTGTAGAAATATTTTTATCCAGAGAAAGTAGAGGATACTGCCAATAACAAAAATGAAGAAGATGGTTTTGTTATACAGCAGCAGCACCACCGAGAACAGCACAAGATTAACTAATGAGAACAGCACATTGAGTGTAGAGCCGGTAAGAAAACTTTCTATACGCCGGTGGTCGCCTAACCGCTGCATAATATCACCTGTCATTTTGGTATCAAAAAAGCTCATGGGCAGTTTCATCAGCTTTATCCAGAAGTCGGAAAGTATGGAAGCGTTTATATGGGTGCTGATAAACAGCAGCAACCTGCTGCGGATAAACTCCACCACCATGCGGCTGAACAATAAAACCAATTGTGCTATTAAAACCAAATAGATAAACGGCAGGTTATTGGTATTAATGCCGGTGTCAACTATGCTTTGTGTAAGAAATGGAAATATCAGTTGCAGCAGGCTGGCAATGCCCATTGCCATAAACACCTGCCCAATGTGGCGTTTATGCTGCGTAAGATATTTCAGCAATCTGCCCCAGCCGAGGCTTCTGTCACTCTGAGCCTGTCGAAGAGTGTCTTCTTTCTGGCTATAAAAATCAGGAGTGGGTTCAAGTAACAAAGCTACTCCCAATGGTTCTCCCGTTGTTTCATCTTTAGTACTTATCCAATGCTGGCAAAACTCCTGTTTGGTATAAGTAATAAGCCCTTTGCCAGGATCGGCTATTTTTACTCCCCCTCTCCGCCAAAAGCGGAGAGGGGGTTGGGGGGTGAGGACCACAAAGTGATTTTGTCCCCAGTGTAAAATAGCAGGCAGCTTTGCCTCTGTTGTTAATTCTTTATAAGTAAGTGTAACACCTTTTGCATTTAACCCAATTGTTTCTGCTGCTTCTGCAATGCCGAGTAATGAAACACCGTCTCTGCTTAGTTGTGCTGCATTGCGGAGCATTTCCATGTTTACAGCCCTGCCATAATGCTTTGCCACCATGCGGATGCAGGTGGGGCCGCAGTCCATGGTGTCGTGTTGTTTATAAAAGGGGAATTTTTGCATTAATGATTATTCAGGCTATAGACTTTTAAATAGCGAGTATTATTTTCATCACTAAACAATGTAAAGTTGGCGTTCGAAACTTTGCTGCGAAGCAATTATTGTTTTAATCAATTTGCTTGTCGTGATTTTTGTTCGAAAAAAGAGCTTCCAGCTTTTGAGTTAGCCTAATTAAAGAATCGTCATTTTCAAACCTGCCAATTATAACCCCATGCGTATCTATTAATATATAAGTGGGTAATATAGAAATATTGAATTTTTCATTTATGTCATTTACATCGCTTAATCCCTTTTTCTTTAATTCCGGATTGGCTCCCCTTCGTACCTGTATCCATATATTTGTTTTATCCTTCTTTATTGCATCTTTCCATTTAATTAAATCCCTGTCATCTGCAATACCAACTATTCTTAAACCCTTAATTTTATAGTTCTTATATAGCTCAATTAAATGGGGATTATTCTGCCTGCACGGCACACACCAACTTGCCCAAAAATCAAGAAGTATATATTTTCCCTTTATAAGGCCTGAGTAAAAGTCATTACCGCCGGTGTCTTTTGCAAAAAATTTTGGAGCAACTGTTCCTACAGAACCGACCTTCATATTTTTTAATCTTGAACGAATAGTTTGAGTAACTACATGACGCTTTAAATCTTCCCCCAAGCGGTTATAGAACATAGCAAGGGAATCAGGTGAAAGATTTTTTACCTGGTATTGTAATAGATAGGCTGTAAGATAAGATGTTGGATTTTGATCGAAATATTCATAATCAATCTTGTTAAGTGAATCGTATACACTGGTTAGCTTTTCTGATAAAAGGTTATTTAAGTTTTTATGCACATAACCATTGCTATCAAACAACTGGGGGTAATTTTTTATTATTTGATTTCCTTTTGATTTTAACTCATCATAGTTTTTTTGTGTTGTTGATCCTGTTAGATGTGCACTTCTAAATTCATTTAGTGTTATTGCAATGTTCATTTTAACTGGCTCTAAAAAAATATCTGTGGCATTTAAACCAACAGCTTCTTTTTTACTTAAAGCAATAAATGCTACAGATGGCCCTTTTAATTTGCCGGAAAATGAAAACACCCCATTACTTATAAGGGCACTATCCAATTTGCCAGACCGTAGCTCATCATCATAATAACTTAAATAAATAGGTCTGTTATCAATACCAGTAATTTTACCATTTAAAATAAAATGATTTTTTGGTGTTTGGCAATGTATATGCTGAAAAGGAAAAAGAAGCAACAGGAATATCTGTATTGAAAACCTAATCATAAAAGTAAAAAAAATTTATTCAAGATACATGACAAAATGTATAAATCATGAAGCTATCAAAGCGATAGCTTCATGTGATCGGCATTTACGACAGCATACAAAGCGTACCGGTATTTGTACCATTCTTTACGCAAGATAGGCCTTCACAGCATGGGTATGGAGTTCTAGCTAAATGACAGTCGTATTCGTATTCTTGCATACAACCGTTACCGCCGCCAGTCTGAACACCTCCTTTCAATTTTTTCAATTCGCTTCTTTCTAGCTTTTTCATTGTTCTAAGATTTAAGAATTATTAAATACCTGTTTTGCATTTAAGCAGGGTACAGATGTTTAACCCCTTGTTTTGGCCAAACAATATTTTTAATATTTCAGCATTAGTTAATACTTATTACATACTTCAAGGTTCATAATTTCTTGTAAACTGCAAATTTTTTGCCTGTTGTATTTTACTATACCCCGAAAGTGGTATAAGTAATTTATTCTTTACCAAGAGAGTGGTATTTGTACTTTCGTTTTATTGCTTTGGGAACTGGCACTTTAAAGTGATTTTGTTCCCAGTGCATAATAGCAGGCAGCTTTGCCTCTGTTGTTAATTCTTTATAAGTAAGTATAACACCTTTTGCATTTAACCCAATTGTTTCTGCTGCTTCTGCAATGCCGAGTAATGAAACACCGTCTTTACTTAGTTGTGCTGCATTGCGGAGCATTTCCATATTTACAACCCTGCCGTAATGCTTTGCCACCATGCGGATGCAGGTGGGGCCGCAGTCCATGGTGTCGTGTTGTTTATAAAAGGGAAATTTTTGCATTAATGATTTGGCGGATAAAATGATAATTTTTTAGCACCCGTTATTTTGTTACTAACAACACCGGGTCGGCTTTTACAGACCCGGCTATGAATGAAAAATCTTTCTTATAGTTCTTGTCGCTGGTGTATTTGCCACCGCTGCTTTGCCTGCACTCAACACACAGCGACGGCGTACTGCTTTTTGGAACACCAACAAAGGCGAAAGATAACAAAGCCCAAAAACATAATTGGCATGTTTTGTATATAAGTAGACGATCACACTAAGGTGCTTCTATGTTTGACAGAGCATTGTTGACAGCTAATTCCAAATCTCTTTTTCCTTTCCACCTCCCATTGAATTTGTTAATAATTTTCAGATTTTTATCCAAAAGAATTATAGTGGGGATAGAAATAATTCCTAATAAATTTTCAATAGATTTTCTTTCATCATCAATCCCATTATACCATATATTTATACCATCTTCTTGAATAGCTTTTATCCAACTTTCTTTTTTTTTATCGATTGACAGGCTTAGAATACCCAACCCTTTACTATTAAATTTGTTATAAAGGGATTTAACAAATGGCGTATTTTCTCTACATGGAATACACCAACTTGCCCATAAATCAATTGCAATAATATTATGCTGTTCTGCAATTGATTTTAATGAAACAGAG
>JAYVKT010000523.1:0-3615 GCA_043768195.1 Chitinophagaceae bacterium
GCAAACGGTAATAACCCTGCTGATACGGCTGCTGCCGACCCTGCTGATGAACCACTGGACCCTTGCGATAAATTCCAGGGATTTTTTGTTTCACCGCCAAACCATTTATTGTTATACGCCAATGCCCCGAGTGATAATTTGGCACATAAAACAGCACCGGCATCTTTTAATTTTTTATAAACGTAAGAATCCATATCCAGCACCTGGTCTTTATAAGGTGTACTGCCCCAGGTGGTTTTATATCCTTTTACGGCGAACAGATCTTTCAATCCATACGGTATGCCATGCAATGGCCCACGATAGATGCCAGTTTTTATTTCATCATCGGCTTGTTTGGCCTGTTTTAATGCAAGGTCTTCTGTTAAGGTGATGACACACTCCAGTGTATCCCCCCATTTTTTTAACCGGGCAATAAAAAACTTAGTCAGATCAACGCTGCTTATTTTTTTATTTGCAATTAAGGAAGCCAGTTGCGGAAGAGAATAGAAAGCCAGATCATTTTTATTAGTGGGTAAATCCACCTGCGCAGGCACATCCCAGTATATTTTTTCTCTTCGGGTAGAAACTTTTAATCCTGCAGGAGCAGGGTTAAAAGCAAAAGGATAGGGAATATCATTTGCCGGCAATGTCTTGTGCATGGATTTGTACAGCAGTAGATAATTATTCAGGTTACCCACCATAGAATCTGCTTCTGAATCGGTAAAGTAAAGATTATACCATTTAGCATTATTGCGGATTTGCAGAATGGTATCTGCTTTTGACTGGGCTTGTAAGGCCATTACTGAAAAACAAAGTGAAGCAGTTAATAATAGTCGCATATAACAGGTTTTGCAGATATTGAAATTAAGGAAATTCCTTACCTTAAGAGCAAATCAACAATTATGCGAACAATCCTTTTTTGTTTACTGGCCACATTGATCCTTGTTTCCTGTAAGGATACTGCTAAAAGTAAAAATGGTGGTAATCAGCTGGTGTCCGATTACTTCGATTATGGCGATAGTGGGGTGCAATCAGCCGGAATAAAAATGATCCCGATAAAAACCCCAGTTGGAGACTTTAAGGTGTGGACAAAACGCTTTGGCAATAATCCACGGATAAAAATCCTGTTGTTGCATGGTGGCCCTGCCATGACGCATGAGTACATGGAGTGTTTCGAAAGTTTTTTTCCAAAAGAAGGATTTGAATTTTACGAATACGACCAGCTTGGTTCTTATTACAGCGATCAGCCAAAAGACAGCCCGCAGGGTTCTGTGAACAGCCTGTGGACGACCGAACGGTTTGTGGAAGAAGTGGAACAGGTTCGTCAGGCCATTGGTGCTGACGCAACAAATTTTTATTTACTCGGTAACTCATGGGGCGGCATATTGGCAATGGAGTATGCATTAAAGTATCAAAGTAATATGAAAGGATTGCTGGTAGCAAATATGGTAGCCAGTGCACCGGAATATGGAAAGTATGCAGATGAAATATTGGCAAAACAAATGGATCCAAAAGTGCTGGCCGAAATAAGGGCTATTGAAGCAAATAAAGATTTTGCCAATCCCCGGTATATGGAATTGCTGATACCGAATTTCTACAAGCAACATTTATGCAGGCTGGAAGAGTGGCCGGATGGTTTTAACCGTTCGATGAAGCATTCAAACGGAGAAATTTATACTATGATGCAGGGGCCATCAGAGTTTGGTATTTCAGGAAGACTCGCCACCTGGGATATTAAGAACCGGTTGAAAGAAATAAAAGTGCCAACGCTGATGATAGGGGCTAAGCATGATACCATGGATCCAAAAGCGATGGAAGAACAAAGTAAAATGGTACAAAATGGCCGTTATCTCTATTGTCCCAATGGCAGCCATCTTGCCATGTGGGACGATCAACAGGTGTTTATGAATGGTGTGATTCGATTTATAAAGGAAGTGGACGAAGGAAAATTTTAGAAAATAGTTTTTATCTTCGGGCACCTAAAACCAACAAAACATGAAATTATTAAAAACCTCAATGACAATTTTAGTTGCTGCATCGCTGTTAGCAGCTTGTGGCAGCAAAGACAAAAAAGAAGGCGATACCAAAGAACCTGAAACTAAAACCACAAGTACTAATAATAGCCCTGCTACCAAATTAGAAGGTGCATGGGAAATTAAAAGGGCTGAAGGCTCAATGGATAGCCTTAACCTGGGAACGGTGTATGAATTTAAAGGAAGTAAATTAGCTTTCGGAAAAGGTGATTATAAGAATCCGGGTAAAACCGAAGTTACAGACAGCACATTCAGTTTTCAGGCAGATGGTAATGAATTGAAGTTTATGTATAACTATAAATTCAATGGAGATACATTAGTGGTGGAAATGCAGAACAGTGGGGGGCAGGTATTTCACATGATAAAAAAATAAAGTGATGTCATAGTAAGAAAATAAAATCAGCGTTACACGGAGAAACTATCTTTGTGTAACGCTTTTACTTTTTATTTCTGCCGACCGGTCTGCGACAGGAAAAATATCAGACTTTCCTGAAAAGCATTGTTAGTATCCTGGGAATTTCATTCCGGTTATCATCATCAAAATATTCATGGAGTGCAATAAGTGTTAATCTATTCTTTTGGGCCGTTTGCAGAAAATCGGTAATGTGGTGATTAAAACAATCTACTACCTGCACACCTTCTGCTGTTTCAAACCTTGCTTTGCTGCCCGCATACTGTTTAAAAGGGTGCAGCTCGCCAATATACAAATAGCCGCCGGGTTTTAAGGCAGCCACCGTTTCAGTAAAAACAGGGTCAAGATTTTCTATATGCTCCAGCACCAAACTATAACTTACTAAATCGTACAGCTGATTTCTAAAATTCCAACTGGCTGTAATATCTGCCTTTACAAATTTGACTTTATCACTGCTGATTTTTTCTTTTGCCTTCGCCAGCATTTCTTCTGAAAAATCAACTGAAGTGATATACCTGGCTTTTTCAATAAACCATACAGTATTCTTTCCGGTGCCACAACCGATTTCTAAACAACTTTCAAAAGAAATGGCTGAAAGATTGCTACGCAAAGCCTGTGCTTCCAGGTCTCTTGTTTTGTTACTGTTAGTATCGTATTGTGATGCCCAGTGGTTATAAGCTTGTTCTGTATTCATACTAATTTTTTATAATCCTCATACGTCAGTTCCCAAAGGTTACAAAGCTGTTCAAAATTAAGCGAACCGGGGACAGTGATATGTTCTTTAATAAATGCGAAACCAATTTTTTCCATCGTTTTATTTGGAGCCGGATTGAGGGCATAAGGTTCACAGTATATTTTTTTCAGCCGCAGCTTGTCAAAAAAATAAGGCAATGTCATCTTTACTAATGCTGCACCAATTCCTTTTTGTCGTTTGCCTGCACTCCATAGGTGTAAGTGCATATAAGCCTCCTCGCCAAATTTTATTTTATTTACATTAGAATGACCCGCAGGTACATCATCTATAAGCCAGATAATGCAATAGGACTCCTTTTCTTTGTACGACTGGCTTAGCTGTTTTAGCAGCATTTTTTCCCAATCTTGCCGTGCTGGTAATTTAGTTATATCTGCACCCATACCTGCCAAAAAGCCGGCATCTGCATTAAGCCAGTAATTAATTACAAAGGGTATATC
>JAYVKT010000524.1:0-2060 GCA_043768195.1 Chitinophagaceae bacterium
GAAATAAATAAAACTGTAAAGTTAATATTTACTTTATATATCTTTATTTTTATTTCCTTTTGTTTAATCGAAGAACGGATGCTTTTTTTTTGCTTGCACCGCACTATAAGGAAAACCACCGCCATCCCCCCCGACGAGTCCTTCCACTACCCCGAATACTGAGGGGGGGATGGCGGTGGTTTTTTGTTGAACGAAACCGGCTATATATGCAGAAAGCTTTTTAGAAACGGAGACCTCAATGGTTAAAAAAATGAAGCATTCATATAACAGGGCAACCAAACAATTCATGTCAAGGTGCTTAAAATGCATTTCAGAGTCAAATATAGAAATAATTTGTTTTGTGAGGATACATACTGTTGATTTTTTTTCATCCAATACAAAGCGATGTTGCCTATGAGCAAACGCCCATAGCCGGAAAAATTGCCTGATTTAAATTATTGTTGGCGGTGGGCGTTGTAAAGTGATGAGATCTATATTATTGGCTATAATTGAAACCGTTTTAATAGGCAAAATGACAAATGTGACGAGTTTTTCAGCCCCACAACACGGGCAGGCATTGGGGTTTTGCCCGGTTGCGGCAATGATTATTTGACAAACAGAGCGGAGGGTTGAATGCCAAGCTGCTTTCCCGATGATGCGAGTGATTTGAGGTATTTTAATATGGCGACAAGCGGTGGCATAAATGCCAAAATAGCGTATTTTTTGAAAACCTTTAGGCAGAACATGTTGAGCAAAACGGCGAATAAACTCAATGGCATCAAGAGTCATTGATTTGATTGGAGGTGGTTTGTTATCCTCGGATTGAGCGGCATAATCTTTATACTCAAAAACGACTTGTCGTTGCTTTATTTTGACTTCTTTGATTCTGCTATCGGTAATAGCAATGCGATAGACATATCGTCCGAGATAGTCAATGACTCTTTTAGGGTTGTCGAGGGGCGGCATGATTTTGACAATCCAGTTTTTTTTGAAAGCTAATTGATTGTAGAATTGTCTAAACTCATCGGGATTATTGAGTTGCAATAAGTCTTTGGGTAATAGGATTTTGCCATCTTCCCAAAGTTGAGAGAAGGCAAAGAGGAAATGTTTTTTAAAACAAGCCGCCAATACTTTTTGAGGGATAAAGAAACCATTATTGAGTTTTTTAGGCTCTATCCACTTCTGTTTAATGTCATTCCAACCACCTGCTGAGAGAATACAATGTAGGTGAGGATGAAAAGACATATTTGCCCCTCAAGTATGGAGCACAGCGAGCAAACCGGGTTTAGCCCCGAGCCATTTATCATCTTTACAAAGTTGCTGGACAGCGGCATTGGCTGCCGAAAACAAGACCCCATACAAAGCTTTCATATTGTTGAAAAACAAAGGGTTGAGTTGATGAGGCACAGTAAAAACGACATGCGAGTGAGGCACAGGCAACAAAAGAGTGCCTGTTTTATCAATCCACAATTCCTTTTTAATGCTTTGGCAGATAGGGCAATTTCGATTGCCACAGGAGTTAAAGACATCAAAAGAATGTCCACACTCAGTACAGACAATTTGCCTACCGCCGAGTCGAGGTGTACGACAGCGAGCGATGTCAAAAATAGCTTTTTGAACCGTTGGATGGGGTTTAAATTTTTGAATAAACTCATCGCCCCAATGCCGCATAATATCTCCTAAGTGATATGTTTTTTGCATAATGAATCAGCCGGATTATTGAATTGATGTAAACTCTGAGCACTCATGTGAAGATAACGAGAAGTTGATTTGATATGAGTATGTCCGAGCATGGATTTAATAGCGGATAAATGGGTTCCATCATCCATATGATGAGTGGCGAAGGCATGGCGAAGCGTGTGAGGTGTAATTTTAGGATTCAACCCGGCTTTTTGTTTAGCCAATTGGAAAGCATTTTGAATAGCCCGTGCAGAAAGCGGTTTTGAATGAATGGCGCCATTAAAAAGGAAAATAGCCGGACGATAGAGTTTCACATATTGCCTGAGAATGTCTAAAAGGGGTTGAGAAATGGGTAAAAATCGGTCTTTACGCCCTTTACCTTGCCTCACCCGAATGGTCAT
>JAYVKT010000525.1:0-2168 GCA_043768195.1 Chitinophagaceae bacterium
AATTGCCGCATTAAAAGGCACTCCGACAGAGCCCGGCAAAGACAGCCCTTTTAGAAACATGAGTATTGAAGAAAATATTTTATTGTTTACCGAAATGAAAGCGGGTAAATATAAAGATGGAGAAAAAGTATTGAGGGCTAAAGTGGATATGGCTGCAGATAATATGCACATGAGGGATCCTATTATTTATCGTATTAAACATGCACACCACCACCGCACCGGAGATGCATGGTGCATTTACCCGATGTACGATTTTGCACATGGGCAAAGCGACAGTATTGAAAACATTACCCATAGCATTTGCACACTGGAATTTATTCCGCACAGGGAGCTGTACGATTGGTTTATTGAAAAGCTGGACATATTCCCATCACAGCAATACGAATTTGCAAGATTGAACATGACCTATACAGTAATGAGCAAAAGAAAATTACTGCAATTGGTTAACGAAGGATATGTAACAGGTTGGGACGATCCCCGTATGCCTACCTTAAGTGGCTTTAGAAGAAAAGGATATACCCCCGAAAGCATCCGTAATTTTTGTGACAGGATTGGTGTGGCAAAAAGAGAAAATCTTATCGACATCAGTTTACTCGAATTCTGTTTACGTGAAGAGTTGAATAAAACTTCGGCAAGGGTAATGGCAGTATTAGACCCGGTAAAACTGATCATCACCAATTATGAAGCCGCTAAAACGGAAGAACTGGTAAGTGAGAATGGACCTGATGAAACAATGGGTACAAGAACCGTTCCTTTCAGCAGAGAGTTATGGATTGAACGGGAAGATTTTATGGAAGAGCCTGCAAAAAAATGGTTTCGCCTGGCACCCGGTGCTGTAGTAAGATTAAAAAGTGCCTACATTGTAAAGTGTGAGAGTTTTGTAAAGGATGAGAATGGCAACGTAACAGAAATTCATTGTACTTATTTTCCTGAAAGTAAGAGTGGCAGCGAAGGCAGCAGCATGACTGCAAAAGGAACTATACATTGGGTAAGTGCCCCGCATGCAGCTAGGGCAGAGGTCCGTTTATACGACCGCTTATTTAAAGCAGAGAACCCAGCTGCTGAGGAAGGTGATTTTAAAGATAATATTAACCCAGATTCATTACAGGTTATAACCAATGCATTTATAGAACCCTCATTGGTAAATGCCAGTTTGCAAGACAGGTATCAATTTTTACGCAAAGGTTATTTTTGTTTAGACAAAGATGCCACCAAAGATAAATTAGTATTCAACCGTACCGTTACTTTAAAAGATGCCTGGGGCAAAGAAGTAAAAAAGAAATAACTATTTAGCAGCCTCCTCTTTATTGACCATTATCTTCATGTTAGGAAAAACAGCAGCTATAAGAATTACCACTGTTGAAAATAACATAATGTAAATGCCTGCTTTTTTTTCGGGGCAATAGGCATTATAACAGGAAGTGTAAAGGATATAGGTTTTAATGGCATACGCTACTGTAAATGCCGATAAAAAAAGGTTTATTCTTTTAGCCAATACTTTAGGCACTATGATCAATACTAAACTAACTACAGCGAAAAAGATCAGGAATTTACCCGGTTTGCCATATTGATTTTTTTCAGAAAAGAAAGCGGTAAATGTTTTATCTACATCAGCATGATAGGTCCATGGCACAAAGCAGGAAATGATTAAAACAAGGCAGGCCATGATACCCGCCCAATAAAGAATTTTTACACTCATATAATACTTATTAAAATCGCCCCGATTATATGTCGGGGCGATTTTTGAGGTCCCTAGCGGATTCGAACCGCTGTAGAAGCTTTTGCAGAGCTTTGCCTAGCCACTCGGCCAAAGGACCGTTTTTAGTGTTGCAAAAATAGGGTATTTTTAGGCAAAATTATTCTTCGGTTCAAATCTGTAATCAAAATATTTTTATGAACAGCATACCGGCATCAGAACTTATTATTAATAACCGTGGCGCTATTTATCATTTAGACAGCAGGCCCGAAGAAATTGCCACCATAATTATTACCGTTGGCGATCCCGACAGGGTTGGTGAAGTAAGCAAGCACTTCGATTCTGTCGAAGTAAAAAATCACCACCGGGAATTTGTTACCCATACCGGGTATCTTAATAAAAAAAGATTAACGGTGGTAAGCACAGGTATTGGTACCGATAATATTGATATTGTATTGAACGAACTGGATGC
>JAYVKT010000526.1:0-3853 GCA_043768195.1 Chitinophagaceae bacterium
TGAATTCAATCCAAATCGTCACCGTTTATTTTTCGGCTCAAATTCAAGTCTATTAAGAATTTCAAAGAACTTTTATCTAATTTAACAGGACACTAGTGACATCAGATCATAACATTGCAGAATATTTTTCCAGTTGGTTAATTCATAGTTGGCAGCCCTTGCATGTTCGTAAGCAATACCTGCTTCTAACTGGTACCTGCTCACTTGTTCACCCGGTGCAGATGCTTCCAGGTGAAAAATTCCTTTTTCAATCAGTGCTTCATTCCATTTATTTCTATCCTGTTGTTTCAACAACAAAATATTGCCGTCCACATCCTGTCTTGCTTCGTTACGGGATGCAGTAAAACAAATTAATGCCATTAATGCATGTGCTTTAAAATGATCCACTGCCGGGCTGCGGCAAATTAGCTCACACAATTGCATGGCTTCATACATCAAATCTTTTCTTATCAAATCTTCATGCTGGGTGGAATTATATCCTTCATTAAACAACAGATAAATTGCCAGTAATACATTATCCAGCCTGCTGTCTAATTCAGTTGCTACAGGTAATTCAAATTGTACATTTTGTTCTCTAAAACTTTGCCTGGCCCTCGTTAATCTTTTTTCAATGGTATCGTAACCGCTTACAAATGCTTTGGCAATTTCTGTTACACTAAAACCACAGAGTGTTTTTAAAATCAGCGATACCTGTGCTTCGGTTGAAAGCGCCGGATGGCAACACACAAACATCATCCGTAACTGATCATCATCAATGGTATTGGTGTTTACCAGTTCCTGTACGGTTGGCACCAGGCTATACTCCGATTGCAGTAATGGCGTTAAATTTTTTGAAACCTGATTTTGCCTTTTTTGTTGCCGTAATACATCAATGGCTTTATTACGGGCTACGGTAAATAACCAGGCGGTTGGATTTTGCGGAAGGCCATTTATTTTCCAGGTATTAAATGCTTTCAGTAAAGTGTCCTGCACTACATCTTCGGCCAGTTGCAGGTTTTGCGGACCAAATAATTTGGTAAGTACGGCAACCAACTTTCCCCATTCGTGGCGAAAGAGATGCTCAACAGTTTTTTCTATTTGAGAAGAATTATCCAGTGCAATTTTTTCTGCAAGTTAGTTAACCTCACCCCAACCCCTCTCCTTCCTTCGACAGGCTCAGGAGAGAGGGAACTGGAGTAAGCGTAGCGAAGATTGACGTTTAATATTTTTGAAAATAAATTTTAAGATGGCATATCCATTTTCATGATCTGTCTTACAATCACGGTTCCACCATTTTCATAATCGGGATAGTCGTCGCACAAAGCAACTGCTTCATTGTAATCGGCTGCATTTACAATAAAATAACCACCAATAATTTCTTTCCCTTCTGCAAAAGCTGCATCAGTAACAGTTTTACTTTTGCCGCTTATAACTTTACCAGTTGGTAACAAAGGCTCGCCTGCATCATATTTCCCGGCTTTTGCCAATTTGTCTATCCAGGCCATCCAAAGACCCATATTCTTTTGCATTTGCTCTGCAGAAGGCTGCTCCGCAGCTTTAACACCTTGAAAAATAAGCATGAACTTTTCCATAATTTTTGTTTTAATATTTTTAAATGATTTTATTAATGACGAACGGGAATTTAGAATCCGGACAGTTAAAATAATTTTTTGAAAATTATTTTAACTGCTTTAGAATTTCCTCAACAGCCTTGTCGAGTTGCGGATCCCTTCCTTCCAGTTTATCTGTAAAACCATTTATTACCAGTATATCCGGCTGTACCCCGGTTTTTTCCAGATCTTTACCACCCAGTGTATAACAACCCCATGCAGGCATACGTACAGATGAACCATCAACCAAAGAAACACCACTGGTAAAAATTATCCAGCGGTAAGTTTCGTTACCTACAATTTTACCCAGTTTTAATGCTTTAAATCCCTGCGCTGTCATTTCTGCATCACTCAACGATTGCTCATTGGTTAATAAGATGATGGGTTTATCGGCAGGAGAAAAATTAGGCTGGTTGGTTAATTTCCCTTCCCGGTATTTCCATTGTAAATAAGATCGCTGACTTAAAAATTTTAAAACCTCATCATGCACATTACCGCCGGTATTATACCGAAGATCAAATATCAACGCCTCTTTTTTATTGAGCTCCTGCGTCATATCAATTATAAATTGCTCCAGCTCGCCCTGGCCCATATTTTTCATATACCCATAAGCAATTTTACCTTTCCCTTTTTCATCCACTCTTTTTTGGTTATCATCAATCCATTCGTCATACAGGTTGGCAGCCAGTGTAGCTTGTGGATGAATTTTTACATGTACCTGCTGCCCGTTTCTGATGAATGTAAGTTTCAGTTCTTTGTCTAAAGAGGGTTGGGTAAAATAAAAATTGCGGTCTTTGTTTTGTTCAATGGTTACATCATTTACTTTCATCAATATATCGCCGGGTTGTACAGCTATACTTTTACGGTCGGCGGCAGAACGTTTTACTACATACTTTACTTTATAAGGTTCTGCTGTTTCAAAAACAATTCCTGTTTCCATTGTACGGCTTTGCAATGCAATAGTTTCATCATCACCAAATGTACCAAAACCCTGGTGCGATGAATTTAATTCCCCCAGCATATCATTTTGCAATAACCTTAAATCGGCACGGGTATTTAATTGTGGCAAAAACTGTTTGTAGTAGTCCCTCGTTTTTTCCCAGTTAAGGCCATTAAATTTTTCATCGTAATAATTTTCTTCCATTTGTGCCCATGCTTCATAAAACATCTGATTAAATTCTTCTGCAAGGTTTCTGCGGAAAGTGTAACTGATATTGATCGGCTCTGCTTTATTACCATCAAGATTAAGCTTATTAATGATACCATTGGTTAACACATATAATTTATCGCTTACCTCAGTTATATCAAAACCAAAGCTGCCATCGGTGCCGGCAATTTTTTCTGTTTTATTTTGTTCAAACGGCTCAATCACGGTTTTCCATAAAGCGCTTTTCCCTTCGCTATGATTACTTGCGTACAACACGGTTGTTTTATCTCCCTTTTGATATACATTCTGTAGAAATTGTGTGCCGAATGACGGGCTAACCTGTTCCAGTCTTTCCATTATCAAATCAGTATCGATTGTGATTGGTTTAGGTGCAGCAGCATCTGCAACTTTTTTTGCAGTATCCTTTTTTTCTTCTTTAAACAGTTCATTAAATTTATCGGCACGGTAAGGTTCATCCAGTTTTTCTAATGGTAACCGATACACTTTTGCATTGGGCATACCAAAAGGATAGGAAGGTTTTAACCTTTGCGAAGTGAAGTAAATATATTTGCCATCTCCACTCCACAACGGATCAGTTTCTGTAATGCCTGTATTGGTAAGGTTGGTGGTTATGTTTTCTTTTATATGATGTATAAATATCCTGTTCAAAATTTCTATAGGCAGTAAATACCACATACTCATCATTAGGTGAAAAACCGGGGTTACTGTTTTGAAAACCCCATACCTCATCTTTTACAATAGTTTTAGGTTGCAGAGTTTTTAAATCCATCAGCCGCACTTCATCCCTGCCGCTTAAAAAAACAGCCAGTGTTCTTTTTTTATTCACTACAATACTCCGGTTATTTTTTTTATCGGATGTTAATGGTTTGGGTAACCCGCTGCTGTCGGCACGTATGGTATAGCAATTGGTGTACCCATCCAGTGTTTGTGTAAACAGCAGGGTTTTATTATCATTCATCCATTTTACTTCTGTTACCCTTTCTGTCGATTTCCTGCTTACCTGCTGCACAAATTTTCCTTCCGCATCACTTACAAATAATTCGCCACGGGAAATAAAAACCAGTTTTTTTCCGTCGGGAGAAACATCGAATGCTGA
>JAYVKT010000527.1:0-6427 GCA_043768195.1 Chitinophagaceae bacterium
AGTTTTGTAGTATTGGTAATATTAGAAGTAGTACTGGGGATTGACAACGTAATTTTTGTTTCCCTTTCGTTAAACAGGTTGAAAAACCCGGTTGATAAAAAAAGGGCAAGGCGGGTATGGATGATTACCGGTATTATTTCACGCAGCCTGCTACTGTTTGCATTAAACTGGCTACTGTCACAAAAAGGAAAAGCTATTTTAACGCTATGGGGCAAGGGGTTTGACCTGGCCAGCATCATTATGATTGTAGGTGGATTATTCCTTATTTACAAATCCGTAATGGAAATACATCATAAACTGGAAGGAGCCGATCCCAATGCAGATATAACAAAGAGGGGCGGCATTTCTTTTGGAAAAGCCATTGTTCAAATAATGCTGATAGATGCCGTTTTTTCATTTGACAGTGTGATAACTGCCGGTGGCACGGCCAAGCATATTGAAATAATGATTGCAGCAGTAGTAATTGCGATGATTGTGATGTTTCTTTTCAGCCCGGCCATATCTTCCTTCATTCATAAACACCCCACATTAAAAATGCTGGCTCTCTCCTTCCTGGTAATGATTGGGCTTAGCCTTGTTATAGAAGGATGGGATCCGGAAGCAGCACATCAGCTTCATCTTAAAAATTATATTTATTTCGGTATGGCTTTTTCTTTTGGTGTACAAATGCTGAATATGGCAATGCTAAGCCGGGATGCAAAGCGAAGAGCACATTTGGTAGAGTTGAATGAGCCGGTGCTGCAGGAAGAAGAAAAGAATGAATCAAATCTGGCTAAGTAATGTTGCGGCAACAATACCAGCTGTTTCTGTTCGCAATCTTGTTTCTCCTAATGATACCGGTATAAAATTATTGTGCAAAGCCAGTTCAATTTCTTTTGGAGTAAAATCACCTTCGGGGCCAATACAAATGAGAGAATCCCGAACTAATTCCGGGACAAGTTGTGACGATGTGTCAATTTGATAATTTGACAATTCTTGTTTGCTACCATCAATACAATGGGCTATTAAGTTTGAGCCATCTGCACATTTCCAAATCTTTAAATCTTCAAATTTCCGGGGCTCCTGCAATACCGGCAGCCATGTTTGTTGCGATTGAAGCATAGCACTGATGCAAATACCGTTTAATCTTTCAAAGCGAAATTTTTCCTTTTCTGTTCTTTCACAAACAAGGGGTATAATTTCAGTTACGCCTATTTCCGTTGCTTTTTCCAAAAACCATTCAAAACGGTTGGTGTTTTTAAGTAAAGAGATAGCAATTGTAATTCGCCGTGAGGTGGGAGGCGGGAGGTGGGAGCCAATTACACTTACTGTACAATGCTTTTTATTGTTGTCTGTAATCTCGCAGGTAAGCAGGCTGCCTTTTCCATCAGTCAGGTTTAGCGGCTCCCCCACTTTCATCCGCAACACCTGCACTACATGTTTGGATGTTTCTTCGTTCAGTACAATTTGCTTTTGGGCATCATCATACTCACTTATATAAAAAAATGGTGGCTTCATTTTTCTAATTAAATACAGCTAATAAAATTCTTTCTTTAGATGGAGCAGCAGGCAACACTAATTTTCGTCCGTTATAATATATTGTGTTTCCTTTTTTATTATTGACCGGCAAGCTGACATCCACACCGCCTATAAAAGGTGCTGTGCTAAATTGCTTCAATCCGCTGCCGCTTGTTTTTCCGTCCCCGTCATCAAAGATAAAACTGGAGATGATAGTTTTACTTGCCGGCGTTAATGCGAAGGAAGAAACAGGAGTTCCGTTTACTGTTACACTATCCCGCCCGGCAATCATGGCTTTTGTAGCGGAGAAAATTACAACTACCGACTGATCATCTTTAGCCGGTATATTTCCCAGCATCCTGCTTATCATATTCCCTTCCGGAAAGCCTCTTAGATAAACATGCTGGTTGAATATTTGAAATTTTTCAAAATAATAGCTCAATTTTCTGCCATTCGTTTCGGCAGGTGTTACTGCTATTTCATACTGCAATGCAGTATCAGCTAAAAAAGAGCCCCAGTTACCTTCTGCATCGGCCGTAAACTGATGAGTAGCTTTTTCATTTTTACGGCGCCCATTTTTTTTCAAAGGGAAAATTTCTATAATAGCTCCTGCCATAGGTTCATTGCTACCAAGCAATACTGCTTTCCCATTTATATGTGAAAGATGACCTCTCACATTTTTTAGCACCGGCTCTTTACCACTATTAAAAAACTTATACATAGCAAGAAAAGTTTCCATGCTGGTAGCTGCTTCGTAATGATCCTTATCTTTTAAATCAATAGAGACAGCACCCGGCACTTCGCCACCACCAGAACCGGCCACCATATCTGCTTTGGAATAAATATTTAAACACCGGCTATTCGGAAACCAACTGTATTCTTTTGTCCACTTGCGGCTTCCAAGGTGTACATAATGTGCCACCTTCATCGCATGTATGGAATCCTGCAGGTAGCTGCGGCCCAGGCCTCCGCCAGCAGAGTGCCCTACCAAATCTACTTGCTGGGATTTTGTTCTTTTTAATACTGTATCAATAAATGTGTTGAGTAAGCTGTCTGTTTTTTTAGGGTTACCGCCTACAGAGTTCCAGTCAAACACATAAAGTTGCAAGCCACAATAGCCCCTTTCAATAAACCGCTGAATCTGCCCGGCATAAGTATCGCCACTGGCCAAAAAACCGTGTACGAAAACAACAGGACGTTTTGTTGTGTCGCATTGTGCATTTACAAACGTAGTAGCACAACAAAGAATAATAGAAAGAAATAGTTTTTCCATAAGCCTGTAAAATAATGATAGCTCCTCAAATTTAAGGAGCTATCATCTATTCATTATCATCTATCAATTAAAAAGGTGTGTCTTCATCATCCTGCGGCAGATCATTCATCTTACTGCCTGTTTGTATAAATACTTTGGGGCCGCCGTCACCATCTACATCGCTTACCGGTTTCCAATTGCCGGGCAGGCCGGTGCCACCTACGCCACTGCCATCATCTTCAATAAATTTCTGAATATGTAACAGGGCTTTCAGTTTTATTGTTTCCAGAGAGCCATTCCTGTGCTTTGCAATCCGTACAATCGTTTCGCCCCGGTTGCTTTCTCCCATTTCGTTTTGGGTGATGTCGTAATACTCGGGACGGTATAAAAACATAACCATATCCGCATCTTGTTCGATGGCGCCTGATTCACGGAGGTCACTCAGTTGCGGCATCTTGTTTCCGTCCTTGCCGGCACTTCTTGTTTCCACAGCACGGCTTAACTGTGAGAGGGCAATAATGGGAACACTTAATTCTTTTGCAAGGGCTTTCAGGTTTCGGGAGATATTACTGATTTCCTGTTCCCGGTTGCTATTGCGGTTTTCACCGGTGCCACTCATCAACTGCAAGTAGTCAATGATGATAAGGCCGATATTATGTTTGTTTTTTAACCGGCGGCACTTGGCCCGCAATTCAAAAATATTTAATGCAGGTGTGTCATCAATAAATAAAGGAGCCTGTGCTAGTTCCTGGATGCCTCTTGCATAGAGTTGTTTCATTTCATGTTCTTCCAATTTACCCCGTGCAATTTTTTCCAGCCATATTTCACTTTGGGCAGAAAGGATACGCTGCACTAACTGGCCTGCACTCATCTCCAAAGAAAACAGGGCTACTGGTGTCCTTTTATTATGGTTCATTACTGCATTGCGGGCAAGATTCAATGCAAAAGCTGTTTTACCAACCGCCGGCCTTGCGGCCAATATAATAAGGTCAGTGTTTTGCCAGCCATAGGTAACCCTGTCAAGTGAAGGGAAACCGCTTGGCACACCCGTTACATCTTCATTTTTATGACGAAGGTCTTCTATCCGCTGAATTGTTTTTACCAATACTGAATCTATCGTATCAAAATTTTTGCGAAGGTGATTATTGGTTATTTCAAACAATTTGCTTTCAGCATCATCCAGCAAATCAAATACATCAGTTGAATCTTCATATGCATCTCCGATTATTTCGCCGCTGATGCGTATCAATTCCCGTTGAATAAATTTTTGCAGGATGATCCTTGAGTGGGCTTCTATGTTGGCGGATGAAACAACGGCATTGGTAAGTTTAGTAACATAATAGGCGCCGCCAATCATTTCCAGTTCTTCTTTAAAACGGAGTTCTTCAGCCACTGTCAGAATATCTATCGGCTGGCTCTTATTCGACAGGCTTTGCATGGCACTGTAAATACGCTGATGTGCTTCTACATAAAAACACTCTGGTTTTAATATTTCAACTACTGTGTCGAAGGCACTTTTCTCCAGCATAATGGCACCAAGCACCGCCTCTTCCAGGTCTTTGGCTTGCGGGGGCACTTTACCGTACACCATGGTACCCATGTCGAGTGAGGATTTTCTTCTTTGCTTGCGGTCTTTGTTCAGGTTAGTAAGATCCATTGTTCTGTTACGGCGATAAAGAGTTAAACCATTGATTTTTTTACCAATGACTTTAGGCGCATCTTCCAGAATGATTTTAAGAAATTGTTATCTCTTGGTTAGTGGAATGTTTCCGTCAGTCAGTAAAGCGAATTACGGTGCAAAAAAGTTTTGAAAAAAATTTTTCTTTCTGCACTAATTTTTCACTCCGATTTTGGGGTTATCCACATTCCTTTTTGCTGCCCAAAGCCATCATCAATTTACCAAAAAGTAATGGTAAAAACCCCGAAAGATTGGCACAGTTGGTGAAAAATTTTCTGCTATTGACAGATTTAACGCAAGGGCTGCAATAAAGCCATTCTACTAACAGTTATTAGTACAGTTCTTCTTCGGCCAAAGCTGCTGCATCAACCGTATTTCAAACAATAAAATACATCGTTATGCAAACTTCAAAACACAGCAGCCACCCCATTTTAAGCCAGACCCGGAACAATACCACCCTGTGGATCGGTCATTTGAAAACTGACCCTAACGATCATTTTGCCGGGCAAACTTTTCGCTGCCCTGCTGATGGATTGGTAAATAATATACAGGTGTATTCATCCGCCGTTCACCAACCGGGAGATATGGCACTAACACTGCATGAGTTTGACACCGCTACTAAAACATGGGGGCCGTCTATTGGCGATGCTACGCTGTTTTTACAAAAAGGGGATGATGCCAGGTGGATCCGTTTTTACCTGCAGCCGGTGTCATTGAAAAAAGATGTGACTTATGGATTTCGTTTGCACACCAACAATGCTATGGTTGGCATTGGTGAAGCTGCCAGCCATTCTAAACAGCCTTTTACTTTTGGACATGAGTGGAAGGCAACCAGTGCTGATAAGAAAGGACATTACTACAGTTATTTTAGTTTGGCGTTTAAGGTGGAGCTATGTGCCTGAAATGTTATTAATGCTATGATGAACTAAGAGAAAACCCTGCTTTGAAATAAAGCGGGGTTTTTAATCTGCTGCCTATAACCCGAAAGGAGTATTGTCAATACCGGAATAGTTGCTGAACTTCAACCTGCTTTATTCCTTCATCCAAAAATTTAGTACTATGCCTTTCTTTGATTTTCACCTGCACCCTTCGCTAAAGCCGCAAATGTCGGCTCCGGCCAATACTCCATCGCCCTGGGATATAATTAAATTGAAGTTTGCACACCCCAACTTAACTACTGTATTATTAACATGGAACAATATTAATGAGGTGGTGGACTCACAGGCATCGCTTACACAACTGATAAAAGGAAAAGTAAACCTTATAGCCCTGGCTCTGCACCCGCCAGAAACTGCCATGATGAACGACGGGCTGATACGGGAAATGGGCAACCAGCAACAAACACCTTACATTGATATTAACCGAATTACAGACATTGGTTCCGGCGATATTTATTTTCGGATGCTGAATGAAGAACTGGCCAACTTGAAAAAGAACTTATCTAAAAACGGCAAGCGGTTAAAGCTTATCAGCAATATCAGCCAGTATAAAGCCAGCGATCTTACCACTGTTCATGCCATATTGATTATAGAAGGGCCCCATGCTTTCTTTGGTGCCAAACAGCGCCGCACCGAAACAGAAATCTTTACTGACTTCTGGAATAATTTTGAAACCTTTACTACTGTCAACCGCATTTTTTCTCTCAACATCTCCCACCTGCAGGATAATGAATTCTGCAACCATGCTTTTGGCATACAGATATTTAATCCCAAACCATTTTATCCCAACGGTAATGGCATTACACAGCATGGTTTTAAACTGCTGCAGAAGATGAAAGAGAAAAATATTTTGCTCGATATTAAACACACCAGCCTGGTAGCCCGCAAACAACTATATGATTTTTTGATTGGTGAAAACAACTGGCCCATTGTATGCACCCATGCCGGGCTTACAGGTATTAAGAAAGAAGACCGGGGCCGTTATTTTATTGATACAGACAATGAAGGCCAGCACCTGAAAGTGCGGCACTATAAACCTGCCGGTTACATTCTCGGCACTTC
>JAYVKT010000528.1:0-3848 GCA_043768195.1 Chitinophagaceae bacterium
TGCAATGCTACCACTACCTGCGGCATCACATCATCTAATGCAGCTATACTTACCATCAATATACTAACTGCAATAAGCACACAACCACAAGCTGCAACGGTTTGTTCCGGTGGCAGTGCTACACTCTGTGTATCAGCTACCGGCAGCAACCTTACTTATCAATGGGAATCTTCTCCTGCATGTGGCGGGGCTTTTACGAATATTACCGGAGGTACTTCATCTTGTTTAAATATTACTAATGCAGCAGCTACGGCTGTTTATCGCTGCAAGGTAACCGGCTCCTGTGGTGCTACTGTTACTTCTGCCTGTGTAACAGTTACAGTAATAAATCCTGCTACTGTTACTGCACAACCCGCTAACCAGGAAGTTTGCTCAGGTAGCAATGTAACCTTTACCGTTGCAGGCAGCAGCACTCAAACTATTATTTATCAATGGCAGGTAAGCAATGATGGTGGTACTTCATGGAATAATATTACTGCTGCAAATACCACTACCTTATCACTTACTGCTGTAGCGGCTGCATTAAATAACAATCGTTATCGCTGCCAGCTATCCAGTACAACCTGTCCGGCCCCGGTAAATTCCGGTGCTGCTATTTTAACGGTTCGCCAATTACCCACTGTTGGGTTATCAGCTTCTCCGTTAACCAGCTTATTACCGGGTCAGTTAACAACACTCACCGCAACACCTGGTGCATCAACTGGTGGTGTAGTAACAACAAGCTGGTATAAAAATGCAGTTGCTTTTGCAAATGCAGGAAACACTTATGTGGTGAATGTTGAAAAGATTGGCAGCTACCAGGCAAGGATACAAGAAGCTTTTGCAAGTGGTCTTGTATGTTCCAATCAGTCGCCGGTTGTGGTGATTGATGCGGCGGCAAGCAGCAAATTGTTCATTTTTCCAAGCCCGAATGACGGGCAGTTTACCGTGTCATATTATAACAGTGCCGGTGCCAGCACATCAAGAACAGTAACAGTGTTTGATTCAAAAGGAGCTAAAGTATATAACGCTAAATTCCCGGTTACAGGGCCTTACACATTACTCAGCATAAATATTAAACCTGCTCAAAGCGGCGTTTATTATATAGTGGTAGGCGATGCAACAGGTAAAAAGCTGGCAGATGGAAGAGTGCTGGTACATTAATAGCTTTTGCTAAATAAAAAAGTAGAATCCTGTCTCGTTGTTGACGAGACAGGATTTTTTATTGAAAAAAAATCCAATCAATACCTTTGCGCCATGATTCACAATTTCAATGCTGGCCCTTCCATTTTACCCACGGAAGTTTTTGAAGAAGCCAGCCGGTCAATTCTCAATTTCAATAATACAGGTTTATCCATTTTAGAAATCGGCCATCGTACACCCCTGTTTCAACCGGTGATGGATGAGGCAAGGCTTTTGGTAAAAGAATTGATGAATTTAGATGATGAACATGAAGTGTTGTTTCTGCATGGTGGTGCCACCACACAGTTTATGCAGGTACCCATGAATTTGCTGAATGAAAATGAAGTGGCCGCTTACACCGACACCGGAGCCTGGGCGGGGAAAGCTATCAAAGAGGCAAAATTGTTTGGGCATGTAGAAGTAGTAGGTTCGTCGAAAGAAGGCAACTATACCAGCATTCCGAAAAACATTACAGTAACCCCTACTGCTGCTTATTTACATATTACAACCAATGAAACAATTGCGGGTACGCAATGGCATAAGCTGCCATATGATTGTGGTGTGCCATTGGTGGCTGATATGAGCAGTGACATCCTCAGCCGCCAGCTTGATTTTAATAAATTTGATTTGATATATGCAGGTGCCCAAAAAAATATGGGGGCAGCCGGGGTAAATCTTGTTGTCGTTAATAAAAATATTTTGGGAAAAGTAAACAGGACTATCCCTACCATTCTTGATTACCGCAACCATATCAAAGAAGGCAGTATGCTAAATACACCGCCGGTGTTTGCAATATATGTGGCCATGCTTACCCTCCGCTGGTTAAAAAATAAAGGTGGTGTGGCAGTTATTGAAAAAGAGAATGATGCAAAAGCAAAATTATTTTATGAAACGGTGGATGCTTTGCCACTTTTCAAAACACCTGTCGCCATAGAAGACAGGAGTAAAATGAATGCGGTATTTATCATGGATAATCCAGACGTTGAAAAGGATTTTCTTGAAATCTGCAAAGCCAATGGCTTAGTAGGTATAAAGGGTCATCGCAGTGTGGGTGGCTTCCGTGTTTCTATGTATAATGCACTACCTATTGAAAGTGTAAAGGTGCTGACAGATTTAATGAAAGATTTTGCAACCCGTAAAGGATAAATATTAAAACCACTATAAAATTCAATGGCAACGATTAAACCATTTAATGCACTAAGACCGCAGCAAGAGATAGCCCGCCAGGTAGCATCAAGACCTTATGATGTATTAAACAGCGAAGAAGCAAGAGCAGAAGCCGATGGAAACCCTTTTTCATTTCTTCGGGTTACCAAATCAGAAATTGATTTGCCGGCAGGTATTGATATACACAGCCAGCAGGTATATGATAAAGCAAAAGAAACCCTGCTGAAATTTATTAATAAAGACGAGATACTTTTCCGGGAAGAAAAACCCTGCTATTACATTTACCAGTTAGTGATGCATGGCCGTAGCCAGACTGGTTTGGTGTGTATTTCCTCCGTAGAAGATTATTTTAATGAGATAATCAAGAAGCATGAATTTACCCGGCCGGAAAAAGAAAAAGACCGGATAGATCATATGCGTACCATCCGGGCACAAACCGGTAATGTATTTATGGCTTACCGGGATGTGATGAAAGTAAATGTATTAATTGACGGATGGAAGGCAACTAATAAACCGGTGTATGATTTTATTGCCGATGATGCCATTCAGCATAGTATCTGGGTAATTGACAGCAATGTTATTATTAATTCTATCACTGAACTGTTTACTACTGAAGTGCCGGCCACCTATATAGCAGACGGCCATCACCGGGCTGCTTCAGCGGCAAAAGTGAGTAAACAATTACCAGACAGTGAGGATGCAAAATATTTTCTCACTACTATTTTTCCGGCCAGCCAATTAGCCATTTTAGATTATAACCGGGTAGTAAAAGATCTGAATGGATTAACCGGTGCAAAACTTATCAGCCGTTTGCAGGATGATTTTTTTATTACCCTCAGTACTGAAGCAGTTAAACCATCACAACTGCATGAATTTGGCATGTACCTGGAAGGACAGTGGTATATTCTTACCTCCCGCAAAGGAACTTATACGGACGACCCCATTGGTGTGCTGGACATATCCATTTTATCCAATAACATACTGGAAAAATTACTCGGCATAAAAGACCAGCGTACTGATAAACGGATAGATTTCGTTGGGGGCATCCGTGGGTTATCTGAATTGGAAAAAAGAGTGAACAGTGGAGAAATGAAAGTGGCATTCAGCCTCTACCCGGTTACCATTGAACAATTATTTGATATTGCCGATGCGGGCAAGGTAATGCCGCCGAAAAGCACCTGGTTTGAGCCAAAACTGCGGGACGGCTTGTTAACCCATCTTATTTAACCCTGCCTGCTGAAATATTTGTTATTTTGCAACAGAGACGTACTGTAAAACGTCTCTTCTTTTTTATTTTACACCCTGAAACAGGTTCTGGTATGATTTTGTACAGTTAATTCCCTCTTGCCAGCATCCATTAATAATAAACTAATGAAAAAAATATTCTTTCTCCTCTTCGTTGTATCGGCTTGCTTTTCCGCCATTGCCCAGCCCGACGACCCAAAAACAATGCATGAAACAGCAAAAACCTTTATGCGGTCTGGCGATTTTGACAATGCGATTATTGTTCTGAACAGGGC
>JAYVKT010000529.1:0-2457 GCA_043768195.1 Chitinophagaceae bacterium
TGAGAGCATAATTTAACTGGCATAAATGCCCGTAAAATTCATATCTTAGCATAGCAGAAAGGAAAGGAAATGTGAGATTGAAATAGTTGATTGAAACGAGACTTTACCGAGACCTGCAAGGACTGAAACTTTGAAATAGTTATAAATAAAGGAATTAGGAGAATGGTTCGAATCCCTAACTCTCCGCAGATCCCGATTATATCGGGATTTTTTTTATGTCATATTATACTTACATATTAAAAAGTTTGAAAGACGAACGATATTACTATGGACATACATTTGATATTGAAAACCGTCTGAAAACTCATAATTCAAAAAAGGTTAGAAGTACAAAGTCAAGAACGCCATTCATCCTTCATTATTTTGAAATATTCGAGACCAAATCGGAGGCATACCGACAGGAAGTATTTTTTAAATCGGCCAAAGGAAAAGTTTATTTAAGAGCAAAAGAAGTGATTGAATAATAGTCTGTAGAGCGGCCGATTGCGGCAGTCTTGAGCGAAGCCTCCTGTGACCCCAAAGGATTCCTTGGAAAAACTGTTGACTGTAACAGGTCCTGGGGTTCTCCAAGGGATCCTGCGGGGAATCCCTAACTCTCCGCCAAAACCCGATGAAAGCATTTGCTACATCGGGTTTTCTAATTTTCCAGTCATTATTATTTTTTATTACCCAGGCCAATTTATTGCTTTGGTTTAATTACCAACATCTCATAATTTTTATACTCCTTCAATTATCAGGTCCAATAAAAAAGCCGGCCACAGGGCCGGCTTAAAAATATTAGCAGTAGTACCAATACTTATACCAGTAGCAATAGCCGTAGCCATCACAATAGTAATACCAGTAATAGCAAAGTCCTGCACGGGATGCATCAGGGGCCTTGTAAGATTTTGACCATGTCTTAATTGCCTTGCTGATAGATTTTGCTTCAGAGGCAGTCAGCTTGTGGCCAACGGTGTATGATACACCGTTAATAGTAGCTGATGGTGCGCCACGGTTACCTGCTTCCAGATTTGCATTAGCCACCATACTTAAAAACCCGATGTCAGCATCCGTTAATACGGTACCGGCCACCATTGTCGAAACTGTTTTTTCTGCTTGTCCAAACACTACTGAGGCCATCAGCAGCATGGAAAAAGACAACAAGAGTTTAATCCTTTTCATACTTGTTTTGTTTGTGGTTATTAAAATTGATTAGAACTTAAATATAAGCTTTTCCAGAATAAATTTGATTGATCTGATTTCTATTCTAAATAATTAATTATTTAATAAAGGTAAACTACCTGCTTATTGTCTCCAATACCCAATACCGGGTATTTATTTTTTGGGTTCATTCCCGGTTTCTTTATCCACCGGTATAAAAATAAATTCACTAAACGCATTTACATTACCGAAATCGGCCATATGAGGAGAAATCCTCAATGTGGCAGTTTCATTAAAGCTGCTTAATTCAAGTACAGCATAAATCTGTTTCAATGTTATAATACCATCAGAACCACTTCCCCTAGCTCTTAATATCTCTAATAACTTTGCAGCAAAAGGAGAATGCCTTCCGGCCTGTCCGTCAAATGCAGGTTCCGACCCTACAGAAGAAAGAAATTTTCTTGTTCGCAGTGGCAGCTTATCTTTTAAAGTTTGCAATACATTCCTGTTAGTTATGTTGGCATAAGCCCCTTCCCTTGCTTCGCCAGCTTTATCAAAAGCCTTTGCGTCAAAGGTGCCGCCATGGCACACATCCAGCATTACCAGCACCTGCCTGGCAGGTATATTATTCAGCATTTTCTGCAACCGGGTGTAGGAGATATATGAATTCCGCACCGGATCATCATCAATAGATTTTGAGTCATTGCAAACAATAAATCCATCATCCAGCAATTCATCATCCACATCACCATGGCCGGCAAAGTAAACTACCAGTTGATCATTGGGTTGGGCAATACGGTAATATTCACGGATGGCTTTGTAAATAGTATCCATGGGCTTGTCTTCCATTAACTGAACTTCAAAACCGTAAGAATTTGCCAGTTCATCTGCTACTGCACGGGCATCTTTTATTGGATTGCTTAATTTTTTCCACCCTTTGCCTCTGTAATTATCGGTGCCAACAACCAGTGCATAGTGTTTGCCGGTAAGGTTTGCTATCGTTTCCTGTAATTCCTTGGGCTTTACTTTCATACCCCTTGTTTGCCCGTTATCGTCTTCGAAAATTTCTTTATACTCTTGTAAAAATTGTTTTTCAAAAAAGATTTCAAAATAATCAAACGAAAATGACCTGCAGGTAAATTCTTTCGACTTTATACTGAATGCTGTTTTAAAAGCTGTGCTGCGTTCTCCAAATAAATCATACACATTATGAGCCGGATCGAGAGAGGTAATGTAGTAATTTATCGGCCCTTTGTTGATTATTTTGCCTTCGCAGCGAACCCCATCTTGTCCAATACCATTTGGTACAATGACAAC
>JAYVKT010000530.1:0-2858 GCA_043768195.1 Chitinophagaceae bacterium
GAAATTCCTGTAGCACCACCATCAATAAATTGGTTGGTAAGTAAAAAACCTTTAAACCCGAATGAAGCTGAAAATATACCGGCAGTTATAAGCAACACATCTTTTAAGTGCCGCTTAAAAGTGATCCAGAATTCACGGTATCCTTTTGCCAGTTTATAAGGCGAGGGTTCATTTTTATCAGCGTTCTTTTTAATCTTGTTTTTTAATGTTGTTTGAATGACAACTTGTGTCCAGAATGGGTTCATAATGTCATTTTGTGAGGTTATTCATCTGGCACAAAATACGAATTTATGCAGAAGCGCTGTACAGGATTTGTTTGTAAAACTATTGTTGTGAATGTTGTGGTTTGGGGTCACCTGACTCAGGGTGCTTTAACTGTGTTGGATGTTGTGCCTAATGAGAGTTTTTTCACAAACTCACGGGCACGGCTTTCCTAAGTACGGGAATTAGTATTCCGTCCGTATTTTGGCAAACCAGTTCGTGTTGTACGCCGTTATCAGGGATTAACTTTTATTTTCACTTTCGTGCCGTCTGGCAAGTCTTTTATCTGTTCACAGATTTGCCCACTATACGCAAAATGCACACTCATATCTGTCGGTTTGATGTTGTCAACAGAATACTCGCCACCGATTACAGGAATTTGTAGATAGCTATACACCTGATTTTCTTCAAGAAACTTACCAGCATTGATCAGCTTCTCAATCAATAACGGTAGAAACCAAGTGTCGAACTTCTCTTCATCGCTAAGATAACTCTGGAATTGTTGGATATTATCGGCAACTCTAGTTAAATCGCCGCAGTCTGTCTGTAGCCAATAAACATCTTTTTCTTTTCCAATTAAAAAAAGGTCACCCAAGACGGAAATTGCAACTATTTCATTAATCTCTCCTAAACGCCAAAGCCAACACGAAAGAAGGTCTTCTGTATCAACCTTACTGACATTTTTGGTTACTTGTGTCTCGTCCTGAAAAAAGTTGACTGGTTATTAATGTTAAATCCTGTAATAAGTTTACTAAGATAATTCATCCTGAATCAGGTTGATTAAAAAGTTTTTTACTGGTGTGTTGGCAAAAAATAGTTGCGTAGCCCCCAAAGCTAAAGCAACTATTTTTTTGTGTTGGGCGTTTAGGTAACAGGCATAGTTTTTTTGTTTTTAGTACTGGTTTGATAATAGTTTTTCCATCGTTTTATTTGCGGCCCCTGTTGCAGATGCACTTCATGAGGTATTTGCCAATTGATGCTGCAATGCCTTCGTTTGTAATTGTAAATTGTAATACAACGGGCAATGTGTATAGAGGCAATATCAATATTGTCGTAATACCTGCTGATGAGTTCAGTTTTTAAAATACCATTTACTCTTTCAGCAATGGCGTTTTCATACGGGTCGCCATTTTGCGTCATGCTGATGTGAGCATGGTGCTGTTGTAAAAGTTGTACATAAGCAGTGCTGCAATATTGTATACCTCTGTCGCTGTGATGTATCACAATTGTTTCCGGAGGTTTTTGCGCCAGCGCTTTTCTTAAAGCAAGTGTTGCGCTGCTCACTTTCATATCATCACTAACATGGAAGCCAACGATTTTTCTTGAGTAAGCATCAGTAATTAAAAACAGATAAGCAAACCTGTTTTTAAGCGGTATGTAAGTGATATCAGCCACCCATAATTCATGCGCTTTAAGTGGTGTAAAATCCTTTACCAGATTGGGATAGCGGTAAAAATGATGTTTACTGTTTGTTGTATGTACACTACGTTTTGTTTTACGGATGAGTAGTTTGTTTTTAGCTAAAAGTTCAAAGAATTTATCTCTTCCGATGATAATATTGTGTTGGTTAAAAAATGGCTGCAGCATGATAAAAAGTTTTCTTCCGCCACAGCGTGGCTGATATTTTCTGATGCTGTCAATTTGTTGCAGTATCAAATGTTCATTAGATAGCTGCACTACAATTCTTTTTTGTTTTTTGTGATACGCCTGCGGCGAATAACCCAACAATCGACAAATGTGTTGAACGCTGAATAAAGGCTTTGTCTTTTTTATTTCCTGGACTGTTGGGTGCCAGGCTTTTTTCTGATGGAGATGTTGAGTTGTTTTTCGGCAACGTTGATAAGGGTATCCAACACCTCAGCTCTCAGTTCCTGATGAGCCAATTGCTTTTCAAGGGAAGCAATTTTTTGCAGCAAAGCGGCTTCATTTTCAGAAGAGCCTGCCTGTTGTTTTTTTGCTTTTTGATCCATCGGGTTAATGTAATGTTTCTGTTGTAAATCGGTAGGGGGCAAGTTATGAATTCCCTGATAAATATTTACCCATTTACAAATAGTGGTACGGCTAATGCCATACTTGGCTTGTAGTTCCCGGTAGCCACATCCGGTGTTTAAATACTCCTGAATGATCTGGTCTTTTTGGTCCATTTTGGTTGATTTTGTAGTCAACCTATTTCAGGACGAGACATTACAAAAAGCCGAAGATAACTTCCGTCAGCCCGTATTTTGGCAAACCCCATGTGTGTGTCCAGGTAAGCTGCCTTTGTGATGAGAGTAGGTCTCTCGGTGGGAGAAGCTGAGCAACCTTCACCATCAAACCTGTTGCATGCTGCGTTGTTCTAAGGAACGAGGTGGTGAACGATGCAACAGTTATGTCTGTAAGAGCCGACCGCATAGAGAAGCGGCTATGAGGTCTCGATAATTGTAACTGATGCAAAAAGGAACGATGCACATGATTGTTTCAAAGAGTTAACATGCGTTAGATGTTGCCAGCAGTGTTATCTGCATCCGGGATAAAGCCGCCGGGACTTACAGACAGGCGCAAAGGCGAACTGTAGAACCTGTACTGGCTGAATGTGCAAGGATGGTAAAATCGTTTGC
>JAYVKT010000531.1:0-3414 GCA_043768195.1 Chitinophagaceae bacterium
GTGCGTTTTGTAGCGGATATTACCGCAACATTGGGAGGCACCACAGTCGTTAATAATTATCATTTAAAAGTATTGGAAGTGTGGGTGAAGAAAGGAAAGCGTTGGGTGTTATTTGCAAGACAGGCGGTAAAAAATTAGGAATTTAAAATTAGGAATTTAAAAATGCCTTTAACAACGAAACGGCTTTTTTGATTTTTGGTTTTTAACTTTTGACTTAAATAAATGAGTAAGAAATTATTATTAGCAAACGCACATGTTCCGGGCATCCGCAGCTACGAAGTGTATCGCCGTGAAGGTGGTTACCGCAGCGTGGAGAAAGCATTAAAAATGCAGCCTGCCGATATTGTGGAAGAAGTAAAAAAGAGCGGACTGCGTGGCCGTGGTGGTGCAGGTTTTCCTACAGGGATGAAATGGAGTTTTATTGCCAAGCCCGAAGGTGTGCCAAGGCATTTGGTGGTTAATGCAGATGAAAGCGAGCCGGGTACTTTTAAAGACCGCTACCTGATGGAATTTATTCCGCATTATTTAATTGAAGGCATGATCGTGTCTTCGTTTGCACTGGGCAGCAACGTCAGTTACATTTACATTCGTGGTGAATATGCATGGATCGTTGATATTTTGGAAGAAGCAATAGCAGAAGCCAAACAAAATGGTTTTTTAGGTAAAAATATTTTAGGCAGCGGATTTGATTGTGAGATTTATGTACAGCGTGGGGCTGGTGCTTATATCTGTGGTGAAGAAACTGCGTTGATAGAATCACTGGAAGGGAAAAGAGGTAATCCAAGAATCAAGCCGCCGTTCCCTGCTGTAAAAGGTGTTTGGGAAAGGCCAACTGTAGTAAACAATGTAGAAACTATCGCTGCAGTTGTACCAATTATAAATGATGGTGGAGAAGAGTACGCAAAGATTGGTGTAGGAAAAAGTACAGGTACAAAATTAATTTCTGCCTGCGGGAATATTAATAAGCCGGGTGTTTACGAAATTGATATGACCATCAGCGTGGAAGAATTTATTTACAGCGATGAATGGTGTGGCGGTATCCCTAATGGAAAAAAATTAAAAGCTTGTATCCCCGGCGGTTCGTCAGTTCCCATTCTGCCTGCTAATTTATTATTGACTACAGCAAAAGGAGAAAAGCGTTTGATGAATTATGAAAGTCTGAGCGACGGTGGTTTTGCAACTGGTAGTATGATGGGCTCGGGAGGGTTTATTGTTTTAGATGAAGACCAGTGTGTGGTAAAACATACTTACACTTTAGCAAGATTCTATCGCCACGAAAGTTGTGGACAATGCAGTCCATGCAGGGAAGGAACCGGTTGGATGGAAAAATTATTAAAAAAAATAGACAGCGGAAAAGGAGAGATAAAAGATATCGACCTGTTGTGGGATATACAAAGAAAAATTGAAGGCAATACAATTTGTCCATTGGGTGATGCAGCAGCATGGCCGGTAGCTGCGGCTATCCGCCATTTCCGTGATGAATTTGAATGGCATGTGTTGAATCCTGAAGAGTGTTTGAGAAAGAATTATGGACTGGCACATTATGCTGATCCGATTCATGTACCTGAAGCAGTATAAAAATATAAATGCAAAAGATAGATAACATAGAGATTAAAAATTTTAAATCGATACGCCATCAGAAGATTGAGGGGTGTAAGCGGATTAATGTATTTGTGGGTGCGCCAAATGTGGGCAAGAGTAATATTTTGGAGGCGTTAAGTTTAATGTGTTTTGAAAATAACCGTTCTGGTCTTTTAAAAGACTTTTGCAGGTTCGACTTATTAATAAATATTTTTAATGATGGGGATAGTGCTAAGGACGCAGAGATTATATGCCGAAATAAAAAATACTCACTAAAATATAAAAATGAGAGCCATTTAACATTTCAAGTAGAAGACACTAATTCTGTATCAACAAAAATATTAGGCAAAACGCCTGTATTAAATAATTTAAAATTCGATCATCATGGGCAACCTACTTTAATTTCTGATAACACAGAAATAAGTGAAATCAGTCCCGTAAAAAAATACCAATTTAAAATTGGGTCAAGTATTAATAGTAAGAATGATGCTAAAACTTTAGAATCACCATTTGGCCGTAATTTAGCCCTTGTTTTAAGGCATAATAAGGATGTTAGACAAGAGTGCGGAGAATTGTTTGATATTTATAATCTTAAACTGATTTTTGACAAAGACGACAATATTGTAGTTCAGAAAAAATTAGATGAGTTTACGGCATTTCAATTTTCTGTTTCTCAAATTGCAGATACTTTACAACGATTAATATTTCATAAAGCGGCAATAGCATCAAATAATAATGCAGTCCTGCTTTTTGAAGAACCTGAAGCTCAAATGTTTCCCCCCTATATTTCGAAATTTACCGGAGACATGGTTTATAATGAAAATAATAATCAGTTCTTCATAACAACACACAGCCCATTTGTATTGAATGACTTATTGGATAATGCTGAAAGTGAAGATTTAGCCATTTATGTGGTTAGCTATAAAAATGATACCGGTGAAACGAAAATTAATAGAATGAGTGATTTAGACAAACGGGAAGCATATCAGTTTGGCTATGATTTTTTTATGAATATTAACCAATTCATCCCACAAGAAACGAATGGTTAACTTTGAAAATAGTTGGTATCAGTATTTTGTACCTGAATGTTTTTTTGATACAGTTCTTTTATTGAAACTAATGAAAACCAATAAACGATTGATGCATCGTAAGGGTTGCAGTAATGTGGTAAATGATTTTAAAAGCGAAAGATTAAAAAATTTGTTTGCAGTTGCGATTATTGATAATGATAAAAAGGAGTTGGATTATTTAAAGGATTGTGAAATTAAATATGACGCAAATAAATTACGCTTACTTAAACATAAAACTGAAAAACATTTTTTAATTCAATTAAATCCGCCATTAGAAAAATGGATTATTGAGGTTTTGGAAGAAAATAATTTAGAAATTGAGAGTTTTGGTTATCCAAGGGATTATAGAAAGTTAAAGAAAAAAATAAAAAATGATATTGACAACGAAAATGACTTGAAGCTTAATAAGTTGGTTGAAGCTATCATTAAAACAGATTGCGAAGCAATAAAAAAATTGAAATTCTTTTTACAATATCTAAAGGATAAAAATTACGAAGCAGATATAAAAGATTTGATAAATGCCTGACGAAATAAAAACATTTAAAGTAACCATTGATAACATCACAATAGATGTTGCCCCAGGCACTACTGTATTAAATGCGGCACGTACCATTGGTGGCGATGTAACACCGCCGGCAATGTGCTATTACAGCAAGTTGCAGGGCAGTGGCGGTAAATGCCGTACCTGTTTGGTAGAAGTAAGCAAAGGCTCTGAAAAAGATCCGCGCCCTATGCCTAAACTCGTAGCTTCCTGCCGCACTAC
>JAYVKT010000532.1:0-2044 GCA_043768195.1 Chitinophagaceae bacterium
TGGCATGGGTATGTGGTGATGTATGTGTATGGAAGCCGTCCGAAAAAACGCCGCTATGTGGTATTGCTTGTCAAAATATTATTGCAGATGTATTTATAAAAAATAATGTTCCGGAAGGTGTCAGTGGCTTAATCATCGGCGGCCGCGACGTTGGAGAGTGGATGGCTGCCGACAAAAGAATTCCATTGGTATCTGCAACCGGTTCTACCAGGATGGGTAAGGCCGTTGGTGCAACTGTTGGGGCAAGGCTGGGAAGGGCTTTATTAGAATTAGGCGGCAATAATGCAATTATCATTTCAAAAGATGCAGATTTGGATATTGCAATTCTTGGTTCCTTATTCGGTGCAGTGGGCACCGCCGGGCAACGATGCACTTCTACAAGAAGATTAATTATTCATGAAGACATCTATGAATCAGTAAAAAATAAATTAGCAGCTGCATACAAACAACTTCGCATTGGCGACCCGCTTGACCAGAATAATCATGTAGGCCCATTGATTGATAAAGATGCAGTGAAAATGTATTTGAAAGCAATTGATGAATGTAAAAAAGAAGGGGGCTTGTTTGTAGTAGAAGGCGGTGTGGTGGAAGGTGCTGGCTATGAAAGCGGCTGTTATGTGAAACCATGTATTGCCGAAGCACAACCGGGTTATAAAATTGTGCAGCATGAAACGTTTGCCCCTGTCTTGTACTTATTAAAGTATAAAACAATTGATGAAGCCGTTGCAATACAAAATGAGGTGCCCCAGGGTTTATCTTCATCAATTATGACGCTGAACCTGCGGGAAGCCGAACAGTTTCTTTCTCATGCAGGTAGTGATTGTGGTATTGCGAATGTAAACATTGGAACCAGTGGTGCAGAAATAGGCGGTGCATTTGGTGGAGAAAAAGAAACAGGCGGCGGTCGTGAAAGCGGCAGCGATGCCTGGAAGGTGTATATGAGGCGACAGACTAATACCATTAACTATAGCACTTCGCTGCCATTAGCACAGGGAATAAAATTTGATGTGTAATTATTAGCTAAAAATTGATTACAAACAATAAACAGGCAACCTATTACTATTACCATCCGTCAAAAAAATCACAAAAGCCCTTATATAAAGGGCTTTATTTATGTAAAATGTATGAACGGTAATCAGTACTTTTACCCCTACACCAATTTTGTAGTATAAAACCTAAAACATGAATATTTCAATGAAACGTACCTCTCTGTTTGCCATCTGCGGATTGGTATCTTCCGTACTCTTTGCTCAGAAAGATGATGTGCCAAAGGGCTGGCACATGCTGGATAAAGCAACAACCGGTTATTACGGTCTTAGTGTTGACAAAGCATACGATTTTGTCAAAACAAAAAAATTGAAAAGCAAAACGGTTATTGTGGCTGTTATTGATTCCGGTATTGACACTTTGCATGAAGACCTGAAGTCCATATTGTGGAAAAATCCAAAAGAAATTCCCGGAAATGGGATTGATGATGATAAAAACGGGTATGTTGACGATATCTATGGCTGGAATTTTCTTGGTGGCCGTGACGGCCGCAGTGTTGATCAGGACTCATACGAAGCCGCCCGGGTTTATCACAAATACAAAAGCAAATTCAGCGGAAAAGAAATTAACACCTCAGCCTTATCCAAAGACGAAAAGTTTGAATATGAAATGTGGAAACGGTCTGAAAAAGAAATAGCAGGCGATTCTAAGGATAGCGGAATGGAACTTATTTTTCTCAAAAGGGCTTATACCAACTGTCTCAAAGCTGATAGCATACTTCGCAAAGCCATGCAAAAAGAAAAATTTACGGGTAAAGAATTAGGTGATTTTAATCCAACTGATTCAGAAGTAAAAAAAGCTAAGAACAGCCTGTTCAGCCTTATGTCTGGTAATGATGCGATGGAAACACCCAATGAAGAATTTCTGGAAGGCTTTGGTGATTATGTAAATGGTGAGGAAAAGAAAGCAGAAGCCGGTAACACTCCTCCGCAGAATTACAGGGAAGATATTGTAAAAGATAATTATAGTGATTTCAACGATAAATTTTATGGCAATA
>JAYVKT010000533.1:0-4093 GCA_043768195.1 Chitinophagaceae bacterium
AAATTAGACTTCACCGTTCCGGAAAAATATATTGACCAGATTAAAATGGGACAATTAGTCACTTTTACATTTGAAGGCTCTAATAAACAATTAGGTGCTAAAGTAATTGCTACAGAATCTAACATAACAGAAAATACCCGCAGCCTTACCGTAAGAGCAGCAGTAATGGGAAGCGATCCCGGCCTGTTGCCCGGTTCATTTGCAAAAGTGCAATTAAGTTTTGACCCAGATCCAAATGCTTTACTAGTACCAACACAAGCAATATTGCCACAGGCAAGAGGAAAGAAAGTTATTTTGTATAAAGGCGGCACCGCCATATTTGCTGATGTAACAACCGGTGTAAGAGATTCAGCAAAAGTGCAAATAACAGATGGATTGAAAGCTGGCGACACCGTTGTGGTAACAGGTTTATTAAGTGTGCGGCCAGAAGCAAAGATTCAGATTGGAAGAATAGTTAATAAGTAAGCCCCTATCCTCCCGAAATAATCGGGACAGGCTCTAAAGGGGGACTTGCAAGAGTCTGATAAATTATATAAGGCTTTTGATAGTAAGGGGAAAACATGAATTATTATAATCTAAAATTCTCCGCCCCGGCGGATTAGGGGTATGAACATCTCAGAACTAAGTTTACGAAGACCGGTGCTTGCCATTGTGATGAATATCGTCATTGTGGTATTTGGCCTTATCGGTTTTAAATTTTTGGGAGTAAGGGATTACCCGGCTATTGACCCGCCGAATATAAGTGTTCGTACCAGCTACCCGGGTGCCAATGCAGACATTGTAGAAACACAGATTACCGAACCCCTGGAAAAAGCCGTTAATGGTATTGCCGGAATAAAAAACATTACATCGAGCAGCAGCAACGGCAGCAGCAATATCAATGTGGAATTTGAGCTGGGAGAAGATCTTGAATCGGCTACCAACGATGTGAGAGATAAAGTTTCGCAGGCACAACGTTCATTACCCTCCGACCTTGATGCACCACCTGTTGTTTCCAAAGCAGATGCCAGTTCTGATCCCATTATATCAATGACCGTGCAGAGCAATACCCGGAACCAGTTGGAGATGTCGGAATATGCAAATAATGTACTGGTAGAAAGATTGCAAACTATTCCCGGTGTAAGCGGCATCCAGATATGGGGGGAAAAAAGATATGCAATGCGGATATGGATTGACCCTTCCAAACTGGTGTCGTATAATATTACAGCGAATGATGTGCAGTCTGCGCTGTTAAGAGAGAATGTAGAATTACCATCGGGAAAAATTTCAGGTAACAATACAGAACTCACGGTAAGGACTTTTGGAAAACTGAACACAGAAGAAGAATTCAACAACCTGATTGTAAAAAATATAAATGGTGCAGATATACGGTTGCAGCAAGTAGGAGAAGCAGTACTGGGCCCGGAAAATGAAGAAACGATGTTGAAAGGTGATGGCATCCCGATGATAGCATTGGCCATCATTCCACAACCGGGCTCGAATTATGTATCTATTTCTGATGAATTTTATAAACGCTTAGAACAAATAAAAAAAGATGTGCCGGAAGATGTGAAGATTAATATCGGATTAGATCAGACAAGGCATATCAAAAAATCTATCCTCGAAGTAAAGGAAACGCTGATGCTGGCTTTCTTATTAGTAGTGCTGATTATTTACCTGTTCTTCCGTGACTGGATTATTGCCATTCGTCCGCTGATAGATATTCCTGTTTCCCTCATCGGTGCTTTCTTTATTATGTACCTGATGGGGTTTACCATCAATATACTTTCGTTGCTTGCCATAGTACTTGCCACTGGTTTGGTGGTGGATGATGGTATTGTAGTAACAGAAAACATTTACAAGAAGATGGAGAAAGGCATGAACAAGTGGCAGGCTGCAGTAGAAGGATCCAAAGAAATATATTTTGCTGTTATAGCTACCTCTATCACATTGGCCGTTGTATTTCTCCCTATTATTTTCTTGCAAGGGTTTACCGGCCGTCTATTCCGTGAGTTTGGTATTGTAGTGGCAGGTGCTGTATTGATTTCTGCTTTTGTTTCTCTAACATTAACACCGGTACTGAACGTAAAATTGAGTAAGAAGGATGTTCACAAACATTCCTGGTTCTACAATAAGACGGAGCCTTTTTTTCGTTGGATGGAAAATAGTTACCAGGCAGCCCTGCAAAAATTTATGGGGGTACGGTGGATAGCTATTGCACTCATTGCACTTTGCGGTGCCTCTATATTTTTCATTGGTAGAAACCTGCAATCTGAACTGGCACCTATGGAAGACCGCAGTCAGTTAAGGCTGCAACTGACTGCACCCGAAGGAACTTCTTTTGATGCCATGGACAAATATGTGGATCGGGTTAACAATTTTATGATGGACTCGGTGCCGGAAAAAGTACTCTTGCTCAGCTTCACATCTCCCGGCTTTACCGGTTCTGGAAATGCCAATACTGGTTTTGTCCGTGCAACATTGGTACCGCCGAATGAAAGAAGCCGGTCGCAAAAAGAAATTGTAGCGATGGTGAACAGGAACATGTCAAAATTTAATGAAGGCCGTGCCGTTGCAATTGAAGAACAAACCATATCTGTAAACCGCCGTGGCGGACAGCCTGTTTCTTTTGTAATTCAGAATAATAATTTTGATAAGCTGACAGCCATGATTCCAAAAATTCTGGAAGAAACCCGGCAAAGCAAAATATTATTAAACGCCGATGTTGATTTAAAATTCAACAAACCAGAACTGCGGGTAGAAATTGACCGGTTAAAAGCAGCAGAATTGGGTGTAAGTGTAAACGATATTTCACAAACATTGCAATTGGCCTACAGCAACCGCCGGCTTGGTTATTTTACAAAGGATGGAAAACAATACCAGGTAATGGGGCAGGTGGCAAGAAATGACAGGGACGAACCCAACGATTTAAAAACATTGTTTGTCCGCAACAACCGTAACGAGTTGATCAGTCTTGATAATCTTGTTACCACCACTGAATCAAACACCCCTCCTACCATTTACCATTTCAACCGATACAAATCATTTACGGTTTCAGCCGGTGTGCAGCCGGGCAAAACAATTGGTGATGGCATAGCTGAGATGGAAAAAATTACTGACAAATTATTGGATGAATCTTTTACCACTTCTTTGTCGGGTTCATCAAGAGATTTTAAAGAAAGCAGCAGCAACACTGGTTTTGCATTTTTATTGGCCCTCGGTTTAATATTCCTGATACTGGCAGGACAGTTTGAAAGTTTTGTTGACCCTTTGATCATAATGTTTACCGTACCATTAGCTATAGCAGGTGCCGTGCTGTCATTGTGGATGTTTGGGCAAACATTAAACATCTTCTCACAAATCGGGATGATTATGCTCATAGGATTGGTAACCAAGAATGGGATTCTTATCGTGGAATTTGCCAATCAAAATCAGGAGAAGGGAATGAAGAAAGCGGAAGCAGCGGTTTATGCTGCTACGCAACGCTTAAGGCCGATATTGATGACCAGTTTGGCGATGTCACTCGGTGCATTACCATTAGCTTTATCATTAGGTGCATCATCTACCAGCCGCATCCCGTTGGGGATTGTTATTGTTGGAGGCATCATGTTCTCGTTAATATTAACCTTGTTTGTAATCCCGGCCATGTATTCTTTTCTTTCCACTAAAAAGAAGAAAAGTGAAATTGATAAATATATGCATGAAATGGTGGAGATCGAAGAACCGGTTGCTGAACAAGCAAAACCTGAGATGAAATAATATGCGAAAAATAATTTTACCGATACTATTACTGATAACAGTTTCTTCCTCAGCACAGCGGATACTGCCGCTGGAGGAAGCAATTGCGACTGCATTAAAAAATAACTATAATATCCTGTTGGCAAAAAATGATTCCACTGCCGCCGCACTCGACTATTCATACAAAAATGCCGGGCTTCTTCCCCGCATCAACGGCAACCTCGGAACGGTGTGGAATAACAATGCACAAAAGCAAATTCTCTCCGATGGAACGAAAAGAGAAAGTAAAGGATTGAAGTCAAATAATATTACTGCACAGCTTGCCTTAAACTGGACCTTATTTGACGGACTGAAAATGTTTGCTACCCGTGACAAA
>JAYVKT010000534.1:0-2499 GCA_043768195.1 Chitinophagaceae bacterium
GACTGACCCTGCACCTGCAACAACCTTTGCCCACCTTGATGCTACTACCGTATTGTCAAGAAAAATTGCTGACTTAGGTATTTATCCGGCGGTGGATCCATTGGATTCTACTTCAAGAATATTGACACCAAAAATTGTTGGCGACCTGCACTACGATTGTGCAAACAATGTAAAGCTGATGTTGCAGCGTTATAAAGAATTGCAGGACATTATCGCCATTCTTGGTTTAGATGAATTGAGTGATGAAGATAAATTAGTAGTAAGCCGTGCAAGAAAAGTACAGCGTTTCTTGTCACAACCGTTCCATGTGGCGGAAGCCTTTACTGGTTTGAAAGGTGTGTTGGTTCCCATTGAAGAGACCATCCGTGGTTTTAATATGATTATGGATGGTGAAGTAGATGAGTATCCTGAATCAGCTTTCAACCTTGTGGGTACTATTGATGATGCGATTGAAAAAGGTAAGAAATTGATGGCGGCAGCACAATAATAAAGTTTGTGGTTTTTGGTTTGTCGTTTATAGTTGAGTCTTAAAGAATGGAAAATCTTTCTGAATTGTAAATGAACAATAAACCAAAGACAAAAAACAATAAATATCAAAGATGAATCTCGAAATACTTACTCCAGAGAAAAAATTATACAGCGGTGAAGTGTACGGTGTGCAAATGCCGGGAATCAGTGGTTCGTTTGAAGTGCTGGAGAAACATGCCCCGCTGGTAAGTGCATTAAAAGCCGGTCGGCTAAAAGTGCTGAAGGATAAACCCACAGGGTCTGGTGGACAAAATCATTTTACGTATTTTGATATACAAGGTGGATTTGTAGAAGTACTCAATAATAAAATAACGGTGCTTGTAGAAGGCGCAGTACCGGTAGAATAAAATACTAACTGGAAAAACCAGGCTGGTCCGGGATTTTGAAAACAAATTAAAACCCTTTCGCTTTATCGGGAGGGTTTTTTATTTATCGGGTGTAGCTATTCTTTTTTTCAATTCTTTCTCTGCATAAGTAAATACTTTTTTCAGCAAATCTGTTTTTCGCAATTCATATTTGGTGCGGATTTGTTCTTCTTCATTCGCTACCATTACAAACATCAAATCAACTACTCTGGCAGAGATGAAATCAGTAAGACTGTTTTCGAGTGGCTTATTGATGAAAGGAATCTTATTGTAGATATTGGTAATACCGCTCCACTCTTTATCTGCGCCTTCGATTTTTATAGTGCTGTCCACAATGGGTCGGAAAGCAGTCATCAGTCCGGGTTTCATTTCTTGTTTAAAATAATCAGTTGCTGCATGGTTATTATCGGTTACTAAAATTTTAGCAGCATCTTTAATACTCATGTTTTTTATTGCATCAAAAAAAAGTGGTTCTGAAACAGCTACGGCTGATGACATAGCTTTGGTAAATTTTCCTGTAACCTGGTTTATTAGTTTATCAAAACCAATATCCCGGAGTGTTTTTTCAATTTTCTCTGCTTCGCCCGGAAAAGCAAACCGCACCAGCGGATTACCATTGGGATCAGCAAAAGCAGAAAATCCTTTAAAAAGCCCCTGTGATAATGCATCTTTTAAACCCATTGCCATTTCCAATTCAGAAGGAATGAGGCCAAGGCTTTTTAATGTGCTGCATTGATAAGAGCCAAGAATGGAAGTAGTAAAAATGGAAATAAGTAATATTCGTTTCATTAAAATATTTTTAAATGGGTTTTTAATTCAGTTGCGGATCAATAGGAAAGTTCACCATCATTTCATAATCGCCGCCCAGATGCTTCAACGAATCTTTCCATATTTCTTCATAGTTAGTATGGAAAATTAATTTGCGGATAGCTTTGACAGTCAGCCATGTTTTTTCTGTCATCTCCGTACTAAGTTGCCCCTCACCCCAACCGGAATAACCAATATAAAAGCGGATTTTATTGGTATCTATGTTCCCGGTTTTTATCAGGTTAACTACTGCATCAAAATCTCCTCCCCAATACACACCTTTTATTACTTCCTGTCCGCCGGGAATCTGATCAGGATACTGGTGAAGAAAATGAATCGAATCTATTTGTACGGGCCCGCCATAATAAACAGGTATTTTATGCCCTTCCAGTTCAGGAATCAGCTCATCCAATGTATTTTCATATTGCCGGTTTAATACAAAACCAAAACTGCCATCTTCTTTATGTTCACATAAAAAAACTACTGTTCTGAGAAAGTTGGGGTCTTTCAAAAAAGGGTCTGCTATTAATAATATGCCAGATGAGGGCTCAATCATAGTTCAATTTAAGATGAAAAATCTTTTTTCAAAATTTTGGTTGAAAAAATAGCCGAATAAATAGTAATTGGGTGGTTGAAAAACAGTAAGGAAGCTATCGGGTTGTTCTAAATTGCCGTTAAATTGCTTTAAACACACATTTGCAGGCAGTTTAACTCAAACAGGGAATGTATTTTTGTATGATCTGCAGGGTTTTTTATCTTACGCACAATTAATTAAAGTAAGTGAAACGAATTTTTACCA
>JAYVKT010000535.1:0-2245 GCA_043768195.1 Chitinophagaceae bacterium
CCATAGCCAAGAATGGTGCTTGGGTTTAATATTACGACATCTAATCCCTCACTTATGCCCCGCCACACCTGCAACTCAGCTTTGAATTTACTTTTGGCATAATGTGTATTCACTTTACTTTCTTCCCATTTTTTTTCTTCATTCACATGGCCACCATTTGCAGTTCTGCCTAATGCTGCTACCGAACTGATGTGTACAAGCCGTCTTACATTTTTTTCTAAAGCAGTGTTCACCACATTGGCTGTTCCTTCCACATTTACCTGGTACATTTTTTTCCGATCTTTGGTGGCAAAGGAAACAATGGCAGCGGAATGAATAATGGTGTTAATGCCTTCCATGGCTTCTTCTAAAGCTACCACATCCAATATATCGCCATCAATCCATTCTACTGAGCCTGACGAAGTATTATCAAAAATATCTTTTGATATCCAGAAAGGGGTTTTGTTGCTGCGCCGGAGGGCACGGACAGCATATCCCTTCTCTACTAATTGCTTAATGATGTAAGAACCAAGAAAACCAGTACCGCCTGTAACTAATACCTTGCCCCTATCCCCTAAAGGGGTATCCGCAACTTTATCTTGAAGAGTGTTCATTTTCGGTAAGTTATCGTTCAATGTGATTTTTTTTATGAAGAAGTTACAACTGTAATGACTCTAATCCCCTTCAGAGGACAGGGGTATAGTCATAATATCCTTTTCCTGATTTTTTTCCCAACTGCCGGGCCTCTACTTTTTCTTTTTGAATATAAGAAGGCTTTAGTCTTTCTGGATTATTCATTTGCTCATATACGGAACAGCTAACGGCATAATTTATATCGTTGCCAATTAAGTCCATAAGTTTAAAAGGCCCCATTCTAAATCCTGTTGCTTCCATTAATTTATCTGCCTGGGCAAAGCTTGTTGTTTCTTCTTCTACCAGCCGCAGCGATTCTATGTAATACGGCCTGGCTACCCTGTTCACAATAAAACCGGGAGAGTCTTTACATAGCACCGGCTCTTTACCCATCTGTTTGGCCAGTTCTGTAACTGTTTCTGTTGTTTGGGTATTGGTATGTTCTGTATTTACTACTTCCACCAATTTCATGATAGTGGCCGGGTTAAAAAAGTGCATGCCGATAACCCGTTGAGGGCTCATTACACCAGCAGCAATTTTTGAAACGGATAAAGAAGAAGTATTGGTGGCAAAAATAGATTCACTATGATTAAGTTCTGCCAGTTGATTGAACAAGCTGATTTTTATTTCCACCTTTTCAATTATGGCTTCTATAAAAACATCGGCAAGGCAGTTTTGAATATCATCGGTAAAATGAATCATCCGCTGCACCTTTTCTTTTTCTTCACCGGTGATTTTGCCTTTTTCAACAAGAGACTGTAAATTTTTTTCAATACTGTTTTTTGCTTTTTCTAATACAGCAGGGTTTAGCTCATACAACAGGGTATAAAACCCGGCCTGTGCTGCTGCCTGTGCAATGCCGCTGCCCATTGTTCCTGCACCGCAAACGCATATGGTATTAATAATCATGTAACGATTGTTTGAAAAGATAAAGATAATATGACAAGGCAAGCCCTGTTGCACTAAGTAAAAATATTTTTAGTATTGTGCCTGTGCAAAATACTATCTTTAAAACTGTGCTACCTCTTATGCGATACTGCCTGTCTGCGACGATTGTTTTGCTATTCCCAGTACTTTGTTTTTCTCAGTCCGATGTGTGGTGGAATAATAATGTGAACTGGGATGGCCGCACACACTGGTCAAAGTACATTATGATTGCGCCAAAGTATTTGGGCCCCAATGCCCTTGCTGTGCCAGCTATTAACAACGGAAGTATTGATAGTATCGTTTCAATTGGGGTAACCGCTAATGCCCATTTTTCGAAAGGGGATAATACACAGAATCTTGTGTTGTATGGTAATTATACAACGAAGAACAATACCATTTCAGTAGATGTACAGTTTGTGCCTTATGAAAGATTTCAGCTATCGTATGAAAAGAAAACCGAACGAAAAGTATTTTATCTTGATTATTATAAAAAACAAACAGTTGGTGATGTAGTTGCCAACACTACGTTTCATATTTTCCCAAAAAAAAGGGACAAGCTGCAACTGGCCGTACGGCTCGGCTTCCGTATGCCTTCGGGTGGTTTACTCTCCTTAGCAAGATATGGCGATGTGCCGGGCTATTGGATTGATGCCGGCTGGGGTGTGCCTATAAAAAAAACAAATTGGAAATGGATTGGCATGACTGG
>JAYVKT010000536.1:0-22579 GCA_043768195.1 Chitinophagaceae bacterium
TTAAAATTTGAAGTTACCGCAAAAAGAAATGGGGTACTTACTTTGAAATGTATAGCTAGATGAAACCAAAGCCCGAAGGGCTTAAATCTGCATAGCCCCGATTGCAAATCGGGGTTTACAAATAACGGAGATACCCCGAACCCTGAAAGGGTTCAACAAATAATTAAAATATTTTATTTCGAATTCAATTTCAAGCCCTGTGGAATTACAGCTTTGCAAACGCCGTTATCCCTTCCACCAGCACATCCAGATTTTTAGTAGTTGTATAAACGTTTGGCGTTACCCTTATTCCTTTTATATTTTCCCATTCTATTCCTACCGTATGTATTTTGTACTTATCCAGAAGAAATGAATCCAATTCCCCAGCTTTCTTTCCTTCTACTACCACATTACCAATGGCACAGCCCCATTTCGGATGCATAGAAGTGTTCAGTTTCACTTTGGGAATGTCTTTTACTTTTTCCATCCAGTAATTCTTGAGATAGTGCAGCCGTTTTTCTTTTCTTTCGCTGCCAATCATTTCATGAAACTCAATGGCTTTTCCGATAGCTTGTTCAATAAACATGGGCCGGGTGCCGAGGTTTTCAAATTTCCGGATATCATCTTTCAACGGATTTTCGCTGGTAGCAAACATCGGGTAGATAGTTCTTATTTTTTCTTTCCGCACATACAACATTCCGCTGCCGATGGGTGCATACAACCACTTGTGCAAACTGGCTGCAAAATAATCTGCATCCAGGTCAGGAATTTTAAAATCGAAATGGGCAAAACTATGTGCCCCGTCCACCACTACTTCTATTCCTCTTTTATGTGCTTCGGCAGCAATTTTCTTTACGGGTAATATTTGTCCGTTCCAGTTAATGATATGGGTAACGTTAACCACTTTGGTTTTTGAAGTAAATGCATTGACATATTGCTGCACCAAATAATTTTCATCTTCGCTGGGTAGTTCAAGATTTATCCAAACTAATTTTATCCCATCCCTTAATTCTCTTTGCTTGTAAGCATTTATTACATTGGGATAATCCTGCTTGGCAGCCACCACTTCATCACCGGCTTTTAATTGCAAACCGAAAATCACAGTCTCTAATCCCTCGGATGAATTTCTGTTAATAGCAATTTCTTCTGCATCGCAACCCGCCAGCTTTGCCAGATTCTTTCTTAGCGGCTCCCGACCCTGATCTAATATTCTCCACATATAATAACTCGGCGCTTCGTTGCAGTAATCATAATATCGCTTCATGGCATCTTGCACTGTTTTGGGTGCCGGGCTTACACCGCCATTATTTAAATTAATCAGTGAAGGTGATACGGTGAATGATTGCTGAATATAATACCAGAAGTCCTCTTCTGTTGCAAGGTCAGCCGGTGAAATGTCTTTAGCATTTCGTAAAGCACTTTCTAAGTTTCTGCTCCAGGCTGGCTGAGATAAAGAAGATAAAAATGCAGTGGCAGAAAATATTCCAGCTCGTTGTAAAAAACGGCGGCGGTTGGTATCGGGCATAATAATTCGTTTTGATAAATGTAGTGAAAAAGCTTCGAGCTATTAGCTGCGGGTTTCGAGACAAAGGCAAATCAGAATTCAACAAGTGCCGGAATGATAAATATTGTGCCGGGTGAGGCAAAGCAACTAAAAACTTTAAGATCCCGGGGTGGGTTGCCCAGTAGCGAAAAGAAAGATGAAGAGTGATTATTCTTTTCTTTCACTGAAAGAGAAGAACAACAGTCCGCCACGGCAGACAAAACGAAGATGATAGTAGCACAACAGTTGGCTACCTAATTAAAAAAAACTAACTTCCCTCCTTAACAAGATGATTTATGCAAATACTGGAAATTAAAGTACTGAAAGGCCCTAACTACTGGAGTGTAAACCGTACCAAACTGATACAGATGAAGCTAGACCTAGAGGAACTGGAACAACTTCCTACCAATAAGATTCCGGGTTTTAGGGAACGGCTGGAAAAAATGTTTCCTACAATGATCGAACACCGGTGCAGCGAAGCTGTGAGGGGCGGTTTTTTTAAAAGGGTAGATGAAGGCACTTGGATGGGTCATGTGATAGAACATATTGCATTGGAGATTCAAACTCTGGCCGCAATGGATACTGGTTTCGGCCGCACAAGAACACCCGATGGAGAAAAAGAAGGTGTTTATTATGTAGTATTCAGCTATATGGAAGAAGATGCAGGGTTGTATGCAGCAAAAGCAGCCGTTCGTATTGCGCAGGCATTGATTGATGGTACTGAATATGATTTGGCAAACGATATACAGGAGATGAGGGAAATTAGAGAAGATACAAGGCTCGGCCCATCTACCGGTTGTATAGTAGAAGAAGCAGCTAAGCGGGGCATTCCTTACATACGGTTGAATAAGGCAAGTTTGGTGCAGTTGGGCTATGGAGTAAATCAGAAAAGGATAAGGGCAACGATTGCATCTACCACTTCCAACATTGCGGTAGATATTGCCTGTAATAAAGAAGAAACAAAACAATTGCTGGAAGCGGCTGAAATTCCGGTGCCAAGAGGAACAGTAATAAGAACTGAGGAAGGATTGGATGAAGCTATTTCCAAATTTGGTTACCCATTAGTGATTAAACCGATTGATGGTAATCATGGTAAAGGGAACACCACCAATATTATTAATCGGGAGCAAGCACTGAAAGCATTTGAAGCAGCTAAAGTTTACGGAAGAAATATCATCATTGAACGTTTTATTACGGGTTATGATTTTCGTTGCCTAGTTATTAACAATAAATTTATTTGTGCTGCACTTCGTACACCTGCATCGGTAGTGGGTGATGGTGTACATAATCTTCAATGGCTGATTGATGAAACAAATAAAGACCCCCGCCGTGGTTTTGGTCATGAAAAAGTGCTGACGCAAATTACCATTGATCAGTTTACACAAAAAATGCTGGATGATGAAAACATTACGTTGGAAACCATTCCACCAAAAGGTGAGAGAGTGTTAGTGAAGCCAACCGCTAATCTTTCAACCGGTGGCACTTCTACTGATGTTACGGATGAAGTACACCCCGCCAATATCTTTATGTTTGAACGCATTGCAAAAATCATCGGACTTGACATTTGCGGTGTTGATGTAATGGCGGTTGATTTGCGAACTCCTGTTGCTGAAAATGGCGGAGCTATACTCGAAGTAAATGCTGCACCCGGTTTTCGGATGCACATAGACCCATCCGAAGGATTACCAAGAAACGTAGCCGAACCAGTGGTTGATATGCTATTCCCAAAAGGAAGTGCTGGCCGTATTCCTATCATTGCTATAACCGGAACAAATGGTAAAACAACAACCACAAGATTAACGGCGCATATTGCAAAGAGTGCCGGTAAAAAAGTTGGTTACACTACATCGGATGGTGTGTATATACAAAATCAGTTGATGATGAAAGGTGATTGCACCGGGCCTGTATCATCAACCTTTGTTTTAAAAGACCCAACGGTTGATTTTGCAGTATTGGAATGTGCAAGAGGTGGTATTTTAAAATCAGGATTAGCCTTTCAAAATTGTGAAGTGGCTGTAGTAACGAATGTTGCTGCTGACCACATGGGCCTGGGCGGTATTCATACTATTGAAGCAATGGCAAAAGTAAAAGCCGTGGTTCCTGAAACTGTTTTCCCGCATGGCTATGCGGTGCTGAATGCAGACGATGATTTGGTTTATAAAATGAAAAGCGGATTAAAATGCAATATCGCTTTGTTTAGCATGGATGAAAATAATCCCCGGATAAAAGAACACTGCGGCACCAACGGGCTGGCCTGTGTGTATGAAAATGGTTTTGTCACTATTATGAAGGGCAATTGGAAAATAAGGGTGTTGCCTGCAAGGGATATTCCACTTACTTACGAAGGCAAGGCCATTCACAATATTAATAACTGCTTACCGGCAGTGCTTGCAGCTTATCTGTTCCGTGATATTACTATTGAAGATATTCGTTCTGGTTTGCAAACATTTATACCAAGTGAAAGCCTGACACCCCGGCCGCTTGAATTTTTTCCATTTTAAACATTTTACCATGCTGGCAGACTTTGCCCACAATCCGCATGGGCTGAAACTGCTTTGCGATTTTGTGAGCAAATTAGATTATCCAAGCCGCATCGGCGTTATCAGCGGCACCGGCGACAGAAGAGATGAAGACATCAGGGAATTAGGTGAAATATCTGCCCGTTCATTTGATGAAATCATTATCCGCTGCGATAAAAACTTGCGGGGAAGAACAGCAGATGAAATTATCGGCTTGCTGAAAGAAGGTATTAACAGTGTGAACCCGGATATACCAGTAGTAACTATTCCCAACGAAGACCAGGCTTTAGATTATATCTATGAAAATGCCAAACCCGGTGCTTTATATACCATTATGTGTGATGTGGTAGCGAGGGCATTGGATAAGATTAAGGAGTTGAAACAACGGGAAGAAAAAGAGATAACAGTTCATTAATAATGAGACAACCTGCTTTTAATAAAAAACGTCATAAAAATTAAAAAATGAAAAAACTATTATTACCGGCTCTACTCGCCATTAGTCTTTCTTCCACTTCTCAAATTACTGGTAATACCCGTACTGCGCCGCTTGATACTGTTCCAAAAACACCACCCTTAAAATTATCAACAAACAGGATTCCAGCGGGTAATATTGGTTTTGTAGCTGCAAGTAACTTTGATGACAGAAAAGCAGATATTAAAGCAAGTGGTTGGATAAAAGCCGGATTTAGCGAAGAGCAATATGACGCATCCGGAAATTTCAAAAATTCTGTTTTTACAGTTCCGGCTGATGGTTTTTATCATTTCGATGGAATGATAAACTTAAATGTAAGTAATGATATCAGTACTTGTCGTTTGCAATTGGATATAACTGATAAAGACAATGTTCCGCAATCGGGAGGTTACTCGGCAAATGGAGGATCGTTTGCTGGTGGAGATTATTACAAATTTACAATAGTGACTGATCTTTCCGTAAATGTTTATCTGAAAAAAGGATATAAGGTGGGGCTTCAGTACTCGGCAGTCGGGTTCGCATCTGGCTCTTTGTACAGTGGATATTTTAGCGGTTATAAAATATTTTAATTCTAAAAGTGTTATTCGACACTCTGTTTAATTAAAAAACCATTTGGCACAAAAGACTTCAAGCCCTATTTTTGCACTCCCGATTGAAAAATTGGATAAGATTGACCTATGGTGTAATGGTAACACAACTGATTTTGGTTCAGTCATTTATGGTTCGAATCCATATAGGTCAACAGAACCCCGCTAAACGGCGGGGTTTTTTATTTCAAATACCCTCTACATGCAATGAAGCTTTCCGTAGAGCCTTTTTAAGGATTCTAAAAAAATGGATTTTTGAATTATCCAGCGCTGAAAAAGCTGGTCTTTGAGCAGCTGGGCTGCCTTGATAGATACTTGCCTTGTTCGATTTGCTGAACAATTTGAAGCTTAAAAGACATACTGTAATCTCCATGGGTAAGCTTCACATAAGCTGACTTTGATCACATGACGATGTTTGTTATGAATCGCTATTTCAAGAAGAGACAGATTTAAAAGGGTAGCCAATTTAACCCACAACTATTGTCCGTTGGAATGCAATAGCATGCAGAAATATACAAATTTTTAAAAGAAAAGGTTTTTGTACAAAACTCTATTACTTACTTTTCTGTACATGAGTAAGGAATGAATTTTAATAAATGAAGGGGTCAAAAATATTATCCTGGGTATTAAGAATTGTTGCGGCTGTTATACTGCTCCAAACCCTGTATTTCAAGTTTTCCGGAGCCGAAGAGTCCGTTTATATATTTTCTCAATTGGGCATAGAACCCTGGGGCCGCATTGCAACGGGAATCATTGAACTTTTGGCTGCCACTTTAATACTACTTCCAAAAACAAAAATGCAGGGAGCCTTACTAACAGCAGCGATTATGACCGGCGCCGTTCTGGCTCATTTTTTAAAATTAGGGATTGAGGTACAAAACGATAACGGCCTTTTATTTGTACTTGCAATAACAGTACTGTTATGTTCGCTTGGCATTATTATTCTACATAAAAAAAACCAAAAAAAACTAAATTCATGAAAAAAGTACTGGTATTGTTATTTTCAGTTGGATTAGCTACTCAGTCAAACGCACAAAAAAGCAAGCAGATTGATAAATCAATTTCCTTTACCGCAGCTTTTGGAAGTAGTGAGTTCTCCACGTCATTTGCCTACGAACATATTTGGAAACTGGGTAAAAAAAATAAATTCGGTATTGGAACAGGTGTTCGCCTTACCAATTACTTTGGTACAGATAAACACTTTACTACTGCACCGGCTATTTTAACAAGTGGTAAAACAGGGCCGGGTGTATTTTTTTCAGAAGATATTCCTCAAAATATTGATTCGGTTTTCTTTAAAAAAGCACAGACTAACTCACTAAATATTTCTATCAATTTTGACTATAGCATTCATAAAAAAATAACACTGGGATTTAATATTGACGCAGTTGGATTTACATTTGGTGCCAGCCAAAACGGTCAATATTTTGCCAATAATAATGCTCCTGCCGTTGCTGTCACTGCAAAACCTACCGGCTTTAATCTCCTTTTAATTAGTGATAACGATTTAGGGTCGTTGAACAGCGAGTTGTATGCAAAATATAAATTCAATAAAAAATGGGGGGCTAAATTGGGTTTTCAATTTCTATTTTCAGAATATACAACTACCACCGAGGTGCAAACAACGCCTGGTGGTGATAAAAATGATCGATTTAGAAATAAATCAGGTGGTATTTCTTTCGGTATCACCCGGCAATTTTAACCTTATACAATGCGCTACATGAAACGATTCATAGAAACTTTCAGACAAATTGTAAAGCCGCAATAATAGTTTTAAGCTAAATCCGCAAAGTTATATTAACATATGAAAATTTTTAACCTCTTAATTTTTGCCTCATTACTGAACAGTTCAGTTATGGCCCAAAAATTTACACCCACAGATGCCGGAAGCAAAGTTCATTTTGTTATAAAGAATTTTGGGATTAAAACAGGCGGAGATTTTACAGGCTTAAAAGGTAAAATTACATTCGACCCTGCGGCCTTAGGCTCAAGTAGTTTTATTGTAACTGTTAATGCAGCTACTGTAGATACCGATAACGGAACCAGAGATAAGCATTTAAAAAAGGAATCGTATTTCCATGTAGAAAAATATCCTGTATTAAGTTTTGTAAGCACAAAGGTTACAAAAAGTACTGTAGCAGGCAGGTATTATGTTTTTGGCAACCTTACTATTAAAGATGTTACTAAAAAAATAGAATTTGGTTTTAGTGCTACACCTACAACCACAGGCTATAAATTCATTGGTGAATTTGAAATAAACCGCCGGGATTTTGGAGTAGGTGGTAGTAGCATTTCAATGTCTGATAATTTAAAAATTACATTGGAAATTAATGCAAATAAGTAAATGAATCGGGCTAAAAATAATCAATCAGATGAGAAAAAATACTGCACCAGCTTTATCAGCATTAATTGATGTTTTGCATCAAATTTCTGACGCTGACTATACAACGCCTTGCACCCGGCTAAATAACAACACTATTGGCGGACATGTACGGCATATTATTGAACTATTTCAATGCTTACTGGTAGGGTACAATACAGGTACAGTAAATTATGATAGCAGAAAAAGAGATAAAAAAATTGAAACAGATAAATTATTTGCCACTCAATTATTAACATCACTTATATATGAAATAGACCAGCCTGATAAATCATTAAAACTATGTGGACTATTATTGGATGATGAAAAAAACGCTTTGGAAATTACAACCAATTTTTTTAGAGAAGTGTTATACAATATTGAGCATGCAATTCACCACATGGCACTAATAAGAGTAGGCATTAATGAAATAAACACTACTCTACAACTTTCTTCAAGCTTTGGTATAGCAGCTTCCACTATACAATACCAAAAAGAATGTGCACAGTAACTTACTATCCATATAGCAATGGCTATTATCTGTTGAGCAACCGGGATGAAAAACTTACCCGTAAAAAAGCAATTTTACCTGCCCAATATACCATCAATGATACGTCTGTTATATTCCCAAAAGACCCTATTGCGGGTGGCACCTGGATAGCACTAAAAGAAAATGGCGATGCTCTTTGTTTATTGAACGGTGCTTTTACAAATTTTATTTATACAGGAAATTACAGCGTAAGCAGAGGAGCAATCGTAAAAGAAATTGCCGGCTGGTATGATATGATTGCAGCTTTTCAGGCAATTTACTTAGAAGATACAGCTCCTTTTACATTAATAGCCGTTAATAATTCAAAGCTGTGGGAGTGCAGATGGGATGGCAAAAAAAAATATTATAAAAAAATAAAGGAAGATATCCCACATATATGGAGTAGCGCCACTTTGTACGATGAAAAACAGAAATCGCAACGGGAGGAATGGTTTTCAGCCTGGGTAGCACAAAACCCATGTCCCGGGATTTACAGTTTATTCAACTTTCATAAAAGTGCTGGAGTGGGTAACCCTGCAATTGATTTGATAATGAACAGAGAAGATAAATTATCTACAGTGAGCATAACAGGAATTATAGCCAACTCTTCTGAATGCTTAATGCAATACTTAGATTTAAAAAACAATGACAGTACTACCATCAGCTTCGCTGACAGAAAAGAATACATATAAGCCCACTCCTGTAAAAAAGAAGCACAATCCCCTTTTTACCCGGCTATTTCATTGGGAGTATTGGAGCTTTGGCGTTATTTATACACCAATTTACTTTTACTGGTTTTTTTTATGCCTGAGGGCAAGAAGCTTGTTCTTTTTTTCTGCCGCTAATCCAAGTATTGAAAACGGAGGCTTTTTGATGGAGCATAAAAGCGACATCTATAACTTAATACCGAAACAGTATTATCCTAAAACACTATTTATACCAACTGGGTTTTCTGTTGCAGATATCATTAGCAGGATTGATAAAGAAGGTTTTGTATTTCCTGTAATTGTAAAGCCCGATATAGGCGGTAAAGGCAGAGGTGTTAAAAAAATAGTTACAAAAGAGCAAGCTGCTCAATACATTTTTCAAAGCAATTTTCCTATGCTGGTACAGGATTTTATAAATTTTGAAATGGAAGCCGGAATTTTTTATTACCGATACCCCTGGCAGCAAAAAGGAAATATATCTGGCATTGTAGCCAAAGAGTTTTTAACTATAACGGGGAATGGTATTGCTACTGTCGAAGAATTACTACTGCAAAAACCCCGATATGCTTTACAACTACCTGCATTACAAAAATTGAAAGAGATTAACTTTCAGGAAGTAGTAGAAAAAGATGAAAAACGCATCCTTGTACCATTTGGAAACCATGCCCGTGGAGCCAAATTTATTGATGCAGCTGATAAAATCAATATTCGCTTAACAGAAAGTATTGATGCCATTTGCAAGCAGATACCCGGCTTTTACTATGGCCGCTTAGATATCAAATTTACCAATTGGGAAGACCTTAATGAAGGGAAAAATATAAGTATAATTGAATTAAATGGAGCCGGTAGCGAACCTACTCACATGTACGACCCGTCCCATTCCTTGTTTTTTGCCTGGAGAGAAATCATCCGGCACTGGAAAATACTTTGGCGTATTAGCACCTGGAACCACAAACACAAAGGATATCCCTATCTTACTTTTACACAAGGAATAAGGATGTTTAAAGACAATAAAAAAAATGATAAAAAATTAGGAGAGATTTAGATTATTACCAGAGAAAATATCCTGCATTAATAAAGAGTTAATAGAAGTTGCTTTATTTCATTGAATTTTCTGGAAGGTAAAAAATGGTTTTCTACCTGTTCTATATCATCTTCAAAAACAATGATTTCCTTTTTGGAAGTACCTGTTAACATTTTCATTGTGTATCCTACATTACTAAATGGAACTAAAATATCTTTAGAGCCATGTGCCAAATAAACCGGGCAGCTAATTTTGCAGAGATCATACTTTAATTCAATCAAATCTTTTTTTAAATACCACAACTCCTCATTTGATGGACGCCATGAACCGGGTACCAGTAAGTTAAGAGATGTTTTAAATAACACAGGCCTCCATTTTTCTGGTTTTTCTGCGGCCGGATCTTGTGAACCTGCAAGAATAACTAATCCCGAAATCATACCTGGGTTATCAATAGCCAAACGACATATCATAGGCCCGCCTAAAGAGTGCCCAATTAAGAAAATTGGTTTCCCTTTATTAAGTTTAGTAAAAAGATGACTAATTATTTTCGATTGCTGCGAAAGATTCATAGCGTTTCCAAAATTACTCTTACCAAAGCCAGGTCTATCAATGGAGATAAGCTGGTACTTACGTTGCAAGGCGGTATCTTTCAAATAACTTCTGAATGCACTCCAACTGCCGGGTGTACCGTGCACAAAGAAAAGTATTGGCAACGTATCATTACCAGTTTTTGCATAGTGTAAGGTAAATCCATTCACCTCTATATCTTCTAACTGTAAATCTGCATTCGCAGTTTTGAAATCTGCTTTTGCCTTTTTATCAGATATTCGAAAGGAGAAACACCCGGCTACAGTAGAAAGAAATAATATACAAAGCATAGATATTGGTATATCCAATAAGTAATTTTTATTTTTCATACTGCAATAAACCATTTCGACGGAAATAATCCTTAAATTAAAAATTACATGCTGCTTGGCAAATATGTATTACCAATCTGTTTACTAAAACAAACCAAATTTTGAACGAAAAAATAACCCTTGCCCTATATACTTATTAAAATTATACTCAAATGAAATATTGATATCGTAAAATGTAACAATATCCAACGATAGTCCCCTGTTTAAAAGCCATCTATTTACTAATACATTATTGCCGGGTACGGGATTAACTACATAACCTCCGTCCATCAATCCTTTTAAATAAAATTCAAAAGGGATTTTACGAAAAGTGGAGGGCAAAAAGTTAATATTGAGCGTTGTGCTAAATAATCGCTTTATCACATTAGCTTTCAAAACACCATAAGCATTACCATCCAAAGCAAAAGCATCAAAGCCCCGGAAAGACTCCCTGTCATCATAGCCGAGACCACGGGTAAAAAGAAAAGCTGGCCGCCTGGGAAGAAAAAATTTTCCTAAGAAGCCGGTAGTAAAATAGAAACCTTTTCCAATAGGTAGATAAAGATTAGCATCTATTTTCAATTGTGTGGTATTGACGCCGTATTTTTTGCCAGCCCCATGGTGTAAAAATTCTGCTGATACAGACTTTCCTTTTAATGGGTAAAGCAGATTATTGGCATTATTAAATTGAAAACGATAGATTACTGAAGGAAAAAAAATTCTTGATTGGCCATTGCCCAAAAAGTTTGGATTAACCTTTGCTACACTATCATCCACTTTTTCGTTAGTAAATGCAAGGGTAAAGTTATGCCGGGTATAAATATTTTTTCTGAGACTGTAAAATAACTTTAGTTCAGTTTGAAACCGGGCAAAGCTTTGCAAACTTAAAAAAGTCTTTCGGTCAGCTATGGTAATGTGATTTACTTCTCTTGCTTTTCCCCTATGAAATAAAAAACCAACTTCATGCTGTTGTTTTCTTCCCAGGTTAGGTCGCTTATAAAAAACGGTACCGGATGGATTGTACCCAGTTTGATATCCGAAGGTGAAATTATCATTGTGCCCTGTTACATTATTATAATCAAGTGCTATTCCGTAGCTCACTCTTTCCAAACTTCTGCGCTGCTGATTCCACCATAAATTAAAGTTCTTATCAGCCAATGAGAATACCGGGGAAGGAAAAATATACCATCGCTCCTTTAAAGCTATCAAAACCTTTATAGCACTATCAGAAACCGCCTCCTTTGTAATGTTTACAAATAGAAATAAACTGGTATTTATCAATTGCTGCTTTGCCTTTAGCAATACTGTTTCCAGCTCAGTTGTTTTTACTGATGCTCCTTTTTGAAAACCTAGTTCCCTCAATACAATGAATAACTTAGTTTTTTTATTGCCAGCTATGTGGATATCTCTGATTTCTACAGTAGCAGATTGCAATACTACTGAGTCTTGGGCAATACCTGTAAAACTTATGGAAAAAAAACAAAAAGTAGTTTGAAACAACAACTTTTTAACCCCAATAAACATGTGTACGATTTATGCTGCTTGGCAATATACACTTTTTGGTTTGCGACTAAAGTCTTGAAGCCGACAAACATTTTAATATGAAAATATCGTTCCGATCAAATACTTATCTCACTATGAAAACCCTTTTGCAATCAATCTTGTATATAAATAAAGAAAAATATAAAATGTCGGTTATACTACAAATTAAGCCCGGAAATACTGAAAATCAAACTTATACAAATGGCTATGGCATCCCGTTTACCCAACTACTAAATCAAGAAATAGAAGACCCGGGCCAGCTCTATAATTTAATCTATGCCCAAAAAGGGGATTACATATACTATGAGTCACACTATCTAAACAAGGTCTACTTCGTAAAAGAAGGGTTTATTAAAATTGGCTATTTTGATAGTAATGGAAATGAGATAGTAAAAGAGATACTACAAAGAGGAGAAATATTCGGTCAGTTTACACTTGACAATAAAAATCTGAATGGAGAATTTGCAAAAGCCCATAAGGCCGATGCCAGTGTTTGCGCCTTCAATATCGAAAGTTTTCAGACATTATTAAACAACAACAACAAACTGGCAGTAGCTTACGGAAAGCAGGTAGGGAATAAATTACGTAAGGTTGAAAACAGATTACTAAATGTTTTGAATAGTAATGTAAAGACAAGATTACTTCATTTTATTACCGAACTAATTTATTCCAATCCCAACTGTATACAAGCCAATAGTTTTAGAATGAATAATTTTTTAACACATGATGATATTGCCCGGCTAATAGGAAGTAGCAGGCAAACTGTAACGATGTCCATTAAAGAACTCGAAATAAAAAAATATTTAAAAATCAGCCGAAGGCAAATTCAAATAGACAATATTAAAGCAATAGAAAAAGCAGCTTCAAAATAAAAGCGATTTTATAATAAGAAATCTGCTGCGATGGCTATAAAATATCCGTACAGGTCAACAAAAACCCTTTCGCCTCAGGTGGAAGGGTTTTTCAATTGTAACAGGCATTCCCGCAAGCTATCCTGCCAGTTCTTCAAGTCAATACCATAAACCTGCTGAATTTTTGAATTATCCAGCACCGAATAAGCCGGTCTTTGAGCCGCAGTGGGATAGGCAGATGTTGGAATGGGATTTATTTTACAAGAACTTCCTGCTACTTCTTTTATACAGGCAGCAAAATCAAACCAGCTTATTACCCCATCATTGCTGTAATTATAAATACCGGGCTCCCAGTTTTGAGATGATATGACTTGCAAAATTACTTCTGCCAGATCTTTTGCATAAGTTGGCGAGCCAATTTGATCGTTCACCACATTAATTTCTTCTTTTTCACTGAGCAATCGCAACATGGTCTTTACAAAATTTTTTCCAAACTCAGCATACACCCATGAGGTGCGGATGATTAACGAATCAGGATTGAGTTGTAACGCCTGCTTCTCCCCTTCTAATTTGGATGCCCCATACACACTTTGCGGGTTAGTGGGTGACTCTTCCTTGTAAGGAACAGAAGCGGTGCCATCAAAAACATAATCGGTTGAAATATGAATGAATTTGCAGTATTGCTCTTTACAAATGGCAGCCAGCACACCCACCGCTTCTCCATTTATTTGGAAAGCAAGTTCTTTTTCCGTTTCTGCTTTATCAACTGCTGTATAGGCAGCGCAGTTAATTAAATATTGCGGATGATTGACTGTAAAAATGTTTTTTACTTTCTCAACATCATGAATGTGCAAATCTTCTTTTGATAAAAAAATAAAATCGAATAAGGGAAATGAGGGAGCAATCTGCTGCAATTCTTTTCCTAACTGCCCGTTAGCACCGGTGACAAGTATTTTTTGCTTTTGTTCCATTAGCTTTCAAACACAAAGCTGTTATTGCACTGCGCCAGCGAAGGGAGAATTAAATCCTTTTCAGAAACAATCGCATCTTCAAAAGGAATCTGCCAGTCAATATTTAACTCAGCATCATTATAAATAATACCTGCTTCACTTTCCTTTTTATAAAATGAATCACATTTGTACAGCACTTCAGCTTTCTCACTCAGCACAGAAAATCCATGGGCAAAGCCGGACGGAATAAATAACTGCTTCTTATTTTTTGCCGACAGCTTTTGTGTAAATACTTTACCATACGTTGGTGAGCCTTTGCGGATGTCAACTACCACATCTAAAATTTTTCCTTTTAATACCCTTACCAGTTTAGATTGGGTAAAAGGTGGCAGTTGGTAATGTAATCCCCGAATGACACCATAAGCGGATGATGACTGATTATCCTGCACCCAGCGAATGTCAACACCTTCCTGGCGAAAAATATTTTCATTGTATGATTCAAAAAAATAGCCACGGCTGTCTTCAAACACATTGGGCTCAAAAACAAGCAGACCAGGTATATCAGTTTTTTGAAACGGCATTTTTATAAACTCCAGTATGTTCTTTTAGTAATACGGTTACGGTAAATTCCTTTCAGGTCGGCTATCATACCATGCGGTTTGGTGATGCCTGCAAAATAATCATCTCCCAACTCTTTATAGTCATTATGCGGCACGGTGATAATTACGGCGTCGTAATCTTTTCCCGGATTCTTTGTTAACCCAAAGCCATACTCATGTTGCAACTCGTCTGAATCAGCATGAGGATCTTCCACATCAACATTTACATAGTAAGATTTTAAGGCTTTCACCACATCTGCTACTTTAGAGTTGCGGATATCACTAACATTTTCTTTGAAGGTAGCTCCCTTTATCAAAACCCTGGAAGACTTTACATCGCCGGAATTTTTAATAATATGCTGCACTACTGTTTTGGCAACATACTTAGCCATGTTATCATTAATATTACGGCCTGCCAGTATCACTTCTGCATCATAACCAAGTTCGCTGGCTTTGTAAGTAAGATAGTAGGGATCAACACCAATGCAATGACCACCAACAAGACCCGGCTGAAACTTTAAAAAATTCCATTTTGTTCCGGCAGCTTCCAGCACTTCATAAGTATTAATATTCATCATATTGAAAATAATGGACAGTTCATTCATCAGTGCAATGTTCAAATCCCGTTGAGTGTTTTCAATAATTTTTGCCGCTTCTGCCACTTTAATGGAAGAAGCCCTATGCACTCCGGCTGTAACCACCAGCTCATATGTTTTTGCAATTTCTTCTAAGGATTCTGCATCACATCCTGCCGCTACTTTTACAATAGTGGCCAGTGTATGGTTTTTATCTCCCGGATTAATTCTTTCGGGTGAATAACCGAGTTTAAAATCTATAATATTTTTAAGCCCCGATAATTTTTCAATAATCGGCAAACAATCTTCTTCCGTGCAGCCAGGATATACTGTTGACTCAAACACAACATAATCCCCTTTTTTAATAACCTTACCAATGGTTTCCGAGGCTTTTTTTACAGGTGTAAGGTCGGGCACATTGTGTTCATCAACAGGAGTAGGAACAGCCACAATGTAAAACTTTGCTTGCCGCAATACATCTAACGAATCAGTAAAAGTAATGTCGCACCCTTCGAAGTCCTTTTTCTCCAGTTCATTGCTGGGATCAATTCCCTGCTTCATCATATCAATCCGCTTAGGGTTAATGTCAAATCCAATTACGGATAATTGCCGGGCAAACTCTAACGCAATCGGCAAGCCTACATAGCCTAATCCTATTACGGCCAGTTTTTCTTTGCGATCTACTAATTCTTTGTACATATTATTTATACTGAGTTTATTTATTTAGGTATTCTAAAATTTTTGATGTGATATAACCAAGTTGTTCTTCATCCATTTCTGTATGAACAGGTAATGAGATGACCCTTTCAGTTAACCAATCTGTTACCGGCATTAGCTGCGAGGCTGTATTATACTGCTCAAACATTTTTTGCTGATGCCCTGCTACGGGATAATAAATCATGGCAGGAATATTATTATCCGCTAAAAACTGTTTCAACCCATTACGATCCACACCTTCAAGGATGATGGTGTATTGATGAAAGGCATGATAAGAATCAGCAGACCTGAATGGCGTTTTTACTTTGGAACTGTCAGCAAAAGCTTTGTCATAATAATCAGCAACTGCCCTTCTTGCAGCCACATATTCGTCAAGGTGCTTCAGCTTTATGTTTAACACGGCAGCCTGAATAGTATCGAGCCGGCTGTTGCATCCCACCACATCATGATAATATTGTTTACTCTGACCATGATTAGCAATCATTTTTAATTTACCAGCCAGCTCATCATCATTGGTTGAAATGGCGCCGCCATCACCAAAGCCCCCTAAATTTTTAGAAGGATAAAAAGAAGTGGTACTGATATGACCGATGGAACCTGTTTTCTTTTTGCTGCCATCAGAAAAAATATAATCGCAGCCGATAGCCTGTGCATTATCTTCTATTACAAAAAGGTTATGCTTTTTGGCAATGGCCATTATTTCTTCCATCGGGGCAGCCTGCCCATACAAATGAACAGGTACTATGGCTTTAGTTTTTGGGGTAATTGCTTTTTCAATGGCAGCAGGGTCAACACAGAAAGTTTGCGGATTTATTTCTACAAACACCGGCGTCAGTTTCAGCAGAGCAATTACTTCAGTTGTTGCTATATAAGTAAAGGAGGGGGTGATAACCTCATCACCGGGTTCTAAACCCAACCCCATCATGGCAATTTGTAATGCATCTGTCCCGTTGGCGCAGGGAATGGTATGCTTAACACCCAGATATGATGAAAGATTAGCAGCAAAATCATGTACCGCTTTCCCGTTTATAAAAGCGGTGCTTTCTATCACATCAATAACGGCCTTATCCACTTCGGGCTTTATTTTATAGTACTGCGATTTTGTATCTACCATCTGAATCGGCCGCATGCTGTTTTGTTTGCTTTAAAGTGGGCAAAAATAGTAAAATAAGGGTAGTTTACCCGATTGCTCCTGCCCGACTACATTATTTTAATCTCTTATGGTCAGGCGGGTTTACATTTGCTCCTTATTTATACTCAATCAATTGTCCATATTTTTCTACAATATTTTTCTGTGGCTTTTTAAAGCCGGAACCCATGTTGCTTCGTTGTTCAACCCAAAGGCAAAAAAATGGGTGCGGGGGAGGAAAGGCATTTTCGAAAGATTGGAAAAAACGATCCCCACAGAAGAAAAAATTATCTGGATGCACTGTGCTTCTCTGGGTGAGTTTGAACAAGGAAGGCCGGTAATAGAAGAACTCAAGGCGCAAGGCACTGAACACAAAATTCTGCTAACCTTTTTTTCGCCGTCCGGATATGAAGTACAAAAAGATTACAAAGGAGCTGATTGGGTTTTTTATCTGCCATTGGATGGGCCCCGAAATGCAAAACGTTTTTTGGAAATTGTTCATCCGTCACTCGTCATCTTTGTCAAGTATGAATTCTGGTATTATTACCTGAAAAAAATAAAGTACCGCAACATTCCTTTGCTATTGATTTCGGCTTTGTTCAGAAAAGATATGTCGTTTTTTAAATGGTATGGCAAACTACAACGAAAAATGCTCACCCGGTTTGATCATTTGTTTGTACAAAACCCGGAATCAAAAAAACTAATTGACGAAATTGGTTTATCGGCCATCTGTTCTTTTTCCGGCGACACCCGTTTCGACAGGGTAATTGAAATAGGGGCAAAAGCCGGGTCTGTGCCCGAAATTGAAAAATTTATCGGCAACAGCAAAACTATCGTTGCCGGCAGCACCTGGCCGGAAGATGAGGAGGTATTGCAAAAAGCATTTGCAGCAATAAATGACCCCTCCCTCAAACTAATCATTGCACCGCATGAGATTAATGAAAAACATCTTACCGATATAAAATTTTTATTCCCAAACTCAATCAGGTTTTCCCAACTCGAAACCAAAAACCAAAAACCCGAAACTTGCCTTATTATTGACAACATCGGTATGCTTTCACGGCTGTACAAATATGCCCATATTACATATATCGGCGGGGGATTAAGAACAATGGGAGTGCATAATGTGTTGGAAGCTGCAGTGTATAACAAGCCTGTACTTTTTGGCTCATCATACGAAAAATATACGGAAGCGATTGGTCTTGTAAAATCAGGCGGTGGAATACCCTTTACTGACAGAAAAAAAGACGGGCTGATGCTCGCAGAATTAATAAAAGCATTACTGGTAAACGGGGAAGAATATAATTACAGAAGCAAGGCAGCCGGCGACTTTGTTGAACAAAACAAAGGAGCTACGCAAAAAATAATTCAATTTATTCAGGAGAAACGCCTTTTAACTAACTGATCAAAATGCTGAACCGAAGGCTGCTCATTATTCCAGCCTAATTTCAATTTCAACTCACGGCTTATCCAGTATTCTGCCTCGGCATAAATATTAAAACTGTTGATAGTTTTAATACTACGTTCATACATATTTTCATCGCCCCGGAAAAGTTCGCTGATAAAAATAAACCTGTCGTTGATGCCAACGGCTTTGCGAAGATCTTTTACGGCCGTCTCTTTCAATATTTCAATCAATTCTGTTTTGCCTTGTTTTAATTTGTCATTCAACGACTCTCCCTGCCCTGTTATATCATTTACTTCTTTTTCTTTTGGCTGATGTGATAAGGTGGGAATTTCTGTCATGGGGTCAAATACCATATCCAACTGGCCGTTTTTCTGAACCACAGAAACCGAACCATCATCTACCAGTAAGGTTTCTTTTACTTCTTTAACGGCCGGGGTTTCTACAGGCTTCGGGGCATATTTATCATAAGAAGCAGCGGTGCCTATCAGGTTGGCAAGCGGTAGCAGCACGGCTACTTTTGCAGTACCCAGGCTTTGCTGATTGCTGCTTTTCAACTTAGTCAGTTCAAATTGCAGTAACTGAACAGTGCCAAGCAAAAGATTGGAGTCGGCCTGGTGGTCGAACTGTTCTTTTAATTTATGAATAAGGGCTTCTATTCGTTCCATTCTTTATTTTTGAAAGCTGATGAATAATTGACAGATTTGCATCGTTACAAATCAGTCAACGTAACAAGTGTTCTAAAATTACAAACAGTTTGCCAATAAAGTAAAAGTGATTACCTGATACATAAATCTTAACAATGTTTATTGAACCCAATACCAGCGGCGAACGCCGTGGAAGCATAGAAGTAATTTGCGGCTCCATGTTTAGCGGCAAAACCGAAGAGCTTATCCGCCGCCTGAAAAGAGTGAAGATTGCCAACCTGAAAGTGGAAATATTCAAACCAAGCATTGATGTGCGGTATGATGAAGTCAAGATTGTGTCGCATGATGCTTCAGCCATTCACTCCACCCCGGTTGATAATTCGCAAAAGATACTGCTGATGGCAGGGGATGTAGATGTAATAGGCATAGACGAGGCGCAGTTCTTTGACCCTGAAATTGCGAATGTCTGCGACCAACTGGCTTTTCGTGGCATCCGTGTTATTGTAGCCGGGCTGGATATGGATTATCTTGGTAACCCTTTTGGACAAATGCCTTTTATTATGGCAAAAGCCGATTATGTAACCAAGCTCCATGCTATATGCATGCAGTGTGGAAATATGGCAAATTATTCTTACCGGAAAATTCCCAATGATGACCAGGTGATGCTGGGAGCCAAAGATGTGTATGAGCCAAGGTGCCGTAAATGTTATGATGCAAAATAAAGAGGGGCTGTCTCAAAAGTTGATGAAAAAAGTAGCACAACGAACACAAAGAAAACACTAAGAACACAACGTACTGATTTAAAATAAAAACTTCTTAGTGCCCGTTGTGTATCCTTCGTGTTACTTATTACTTTTAGTACAGCCTCATTTTATTAATACGGTATTATTTTATCCCCTGGCCTTGCCTTTAATTTTTGTTTTTCCTTTTACTTTAAATTTCATTCCTTCTGCTTCTGCATTCATTTCCATATCCTGATCGGCATTTACAACCAGACCAGTTTTACTATCAACTACAATAGTGCCTTTGATATCGCCTGTCAATTTCATTTTCTCATTATCAGACTCAATTTTAGTCACCTCATTCAGTGTCACCATATCCCCTTCAATTTCTTCTACTTTATAAGTGGAAATGTATTTACCTTCGAATTGACCAGTAGCGTCAGTATTTTTTTGCCAGGTATCCCCAACTTTTACTTCCTTATTAGGAAAAATATACAAGAACCTGTCGAACTGGCTTTGCACACTCTTTGCATTAAACTGCCCTTCAAACTGTTTCATCATTTTTTCTTTTTCATCCCCATCCAGGCCCATAGAATCAACAATGGATTTTGCCATATTCTCAAACCCTGTTACTTCCTTTACCTTTCCTTCGGCATCCACTTTCATGGTAAACTTTTGCCCTTTAATAGCACCAAACAAACGGTTTACAATTTCTAACGGGTTCTTTTCACCATCTTCCAAACCACCCAGCGTTGGAACCTTTGATGGATTCTCTGTATCCACATCAATATTCATCCCCATTACATTCATTTTCATTTTGAACCTGTCTATAATACTGGTAAGAGTTTTCATATTACCATCATCTTCTGCAACATCCATTGAGTAATACGCCGCCATATCAACCTGCATGCTTTGTCCCATTATTTCCTGATCCATGTTGGTGATCATTTCATAATCATACCCCTTTCCTTTTTCAAAATTGAATTTGAGCATTTTGGCTGCGGTAGTATTTTGCGCAGTCTTGCATGACTGTAATCCAACAACGGTCGTTATTGATACAATTATCAATAAGAGTGCTGTAATTTTTTTCATTTGTTGATTTTTATTAGGCTGCAAATTAGAATATTAAACCCATACCCTACCGGAAGTAAATAGTATTTTCGCCGATAAATAAGCCACCATCAGCTCAGTACGGCACATAATAACCCTTTTTAAAAAAGACCTGTTGTTGGAAATAAGGCAACAGTATAGTTTTTATGGCATCCTTTTATATGTGGGCGCCACCATTTTTGTTTTATTCAATGCAATAGACGAACCTGAAAGCCGGGTTTGGAATGCCCTGTTTTGGGTAATACAATTATTCATTTGCATTAATGCCGTTGCCAAAAGTTTTTTACAGGAAAGCAAAGGAAGGATGCTGTACTTCTATTCAATAGCCAGCCCGGCTGATTTTGTGCTGGCTAAATTGCTGTTCAATTCGCTGCTGATGTTGCTGATGAGTTTGCTGAGCCTTGTTCTTTTTATTCTTTTTCTTGGCAACCCTTTGCAAAAAGCCGGTCAATTCGTCGGCCTTGTGCTTCTGGGTGGGTGGAGCCTGAGCCTTGTATTTACTTTCTTAGCAGCTATTGCTGCCAAAGCACAGCAAAATGCCGCTATTATGGCGGTGCTTGGTTTTCCTATCATTATTCCTCAGTTGTTGTTATTGATGAAATTGTCGAATGCCGCTTTTGCGCCGCTGCTTATTATTCCACTTAGCACTGTGTTACTGCTTATAGCGTTAGATGTAATGGTAATATTGCTGGCAGTTATACTTTTCCCTTTTCTTTGGAAAGATTAATAAATATAGAACGGACGAACAGGGAATTACGAATGTTGAAGGCTGCCTGATTTACACATTGCGAAGAAGAAATATAGATAAATGAATAGTAGTATGATCATATTTACTTTTTAATTTCTTGTTCCACATTCTTCTGTTCGATATTCTCTTTTACCCTTATTTTTGCCCTCACATTCAACAGGCCGGTAATCCCTTATTGGCCCCCCGATGACTGAGACAAAAAACTATATGTACAAGTCCTGGTGGAAGATTGCAGGTGTAATCTTGCTGCTTTACACATTTACAGCAGGCTTTTTATTAGAAGTTCCCCGCCTTGCCCCCTTGCAGGAAACCATCCGGAATCTCTACTTTCATGTGTGTATGTGGTTTGCTATGATGATTTTGTTTACCATTTCTGTGGTAAATGCAATCCGCTATCTCCGCAGTTTTAAACAACAATATGATATTTATGCCCGGCAATATGCGGTGATGGGTATTGTACTTGGCCTGCTTGGTTACATCACAGGTGCCATCTGGGCTTCCTACACCTGGGCCGACCCGAATGTATCTCTTCTGGATTCTTTCAGCAGCATTGCCCGTGACCCAAAGCTTATCGGTGCTGCCATTGCTTTGCTGGTTTATTTTGCCTATCTCATTTTACGGGATTCCATTCAGGACATGGATAAAAAGGCAAGGATCAGTTCTGTGTACAATATTTTTGCCTATGCCATGCTGTTTCCCTCTATCTGGATTTTGCCAAGAATATTACCAAGCCTTCATCCCGGAAACGAAGGAAACCCTGCATTAGATGTAAAGAATGACATTAGTGGAAATATGAGAATGGTTTTTTACCCGGCTGTTATCGGCTGGACTTTATTAGCCGTATGGATAACTACTTTAAAAATACGGCTCAGTTTACTGAAAGAAAAAAAGATGATGAAATGATGAAGTTTAGAAAAATATTGCCGCTTTGTTGCCTGCTTTTAATATCCATTGCTGGCATTGCACAGG
>JAYVKT010000537.1:0-3122 GCA_043768195.1 Chitinophagaceae bacterium
ATGATTAAAAAATTGAATAGTGAAGCTACTATTGTTACAGGAGAGATGGGTAAGGTAGATTTGAAATATATTTTAAACACCGGCTTGTTTGATTTTGAAAAAACATCTCAGAGTGCTGGATGGATTGATGAACTGAATAAAGAACACATACCCGAAACAGAGGAATATGGTATCAGCAGTTTTGTATTCAGGGATAAGCGGCCTTTTCATCCGCAACGTTTTTGGGATTATTTAAATCAGGATTGGCATACCAATATCATCCGCAGCAAAGGATTATTTTGGATAGCCAGCCGAAAAAACGATGCACTCAACTGGAGCCAGGCTGGGGGTAGTTTAAAAGCAGATAAAGCCGGTGTATGGTGGAGCAGTATGCCTTACGGCGACAGAATAAAATATGAAGGATTTGTAGATAACCAAAAAGATATTGAAAGCAAATGGGACAAACGTTTTGGCGACCGGCAGAATGAATTGGTAATTATTGGGCAAGGAATGGAAAAGGAAACCATCATTAAAGAAATGGAAGCCTGCCTGTGTACCGAAAAAGAAATACGGGATATGGAAGTGGGTATGCGGTTTAAAGACCCTTTTCCGGAGTATTAATAACTGTAAACGATTGAGGTTTAATAAGTATTTGAAACGGTGTTGCAGTTAAAAAGAAAAGGCCTATTTTTACACCTGATGACTTTGTCTGTTAAATATGGTAAAAAAATGATAGCCACTTTTTTGTTGTGTCTATTTACTTTTATCAGTGTTGAAAAAATAATACATGAGCATAGTTTTATTACACATACAAAATTTAATACAGAGGCACAATCAATAAATCATCAAAATAAGTGTAGTGTTTGTGAATTTCAAATAGCCGCAGATGCTGATGTGCAAATTGAATTCTTTACTGGTTCAACTAACTACCCTGCTTTAACCGATGTATTTTTTCTGCAACTATACTACTATAATCTTGCGCCATCCAGACTTGCAGAAAGAGGCCCACCTGCCCTAGGCTGAATGATTACCACTTACTGATGTGGTTACTCCCATTCGCAAGCACTTATTCATAATCATCTTTTAACAATTGAGTACTCACTGTATTTTAAAAAATTAAAGAGATTGAATCAGTCTGTTAATTTTTACTTTTCACTATGCGTTATTTTAAATTTATATTTATTTTTTTATTTCTGTTTACTGCAACAGGGGCTATTTCTCAATGTACACTCCGGTTTAGCGGGAAGGTAACAGATGCAGACACAAAAGAACTGCTGGAAAGGGCTACTGTTGAAATAAAAGAAATCAATGTAAAAGTAGCTACCAGCAAATCTGGTGAATTTAAAATTGAAGGACTTTGCCCTGGTCATTACGATATAATCATTACCCATGTGGGATGCCGGCCTTTAACTACACATATTCATATCAAAGATGATTTTTCACAGGAGTATGTATTGGAACATGCATCAGGCCAGTTGTCGGGAGTAACGGTAGTGGGAGTGGCTCAACATTCAAAAACAGGTGATGAACTAAAAGGAAGGACATTGGAATCTGCAAAAGGGTTAAGCCTGGGCGAATCACTTAAAAAAATAACAGGAGTAAATGTATTGCAAACCGGTACTAATATTTATAAACCTGTAATTCACGGCCTGCACAGCAACCGTGTACTTATTTTAAATAACGGCATCCGCCAGGAAGGACAGCAGTGGGGCAATGAACATGCACCTGAAGTTGACCCATATATAGCCAATCGGATTTCTGTTATTAAAGGTGCAGCCACTATGCGATATGGCGGAGATGCCATAGGTGGTGTGATATTAGTGGAACCAAAATTATTAAGGGCTGTTCCTGGTACAGGTGGCGAAATAAATATTGCCGCATTCAGCAATAACAGGATGGGTGCAGTTTCTGCCATACTGGAAGGCAACTTGGCAAAAACTCCAGCTTTCAGTTGGCGCATACAAGGAACATTGAAACGAGGCGGCAATGCAAAAACACCTGGTTACTGGCTGGCTAATTCAGGATTGAAAGAATATAATTTTTCTGCGACTGCCGGATGGCGAAAGCAAAAATGGGGAACAGAATTATTCTATAGCCAGTTTAATACGGTGCTTGGTATATTTTCCGGTTCGCATATTGGAAATACTACAGACCTTATTAATGCAATTAATAGTAACGAGCCGCCAGACTATATAAAAAATGTTGGTTTTACCTATCAAATTGAACGTCCTTATCAGAAAGTACAGCACCATCTTGTAAAATCAAAAACCTATTTTAATACTGGTAACACAGGAAGGTTAAATATTATCAGTTCCTTTCAGTACAACAACCGTAAAGAATACGATGTAAAACGGTTTCAATCAAGTGAGGATGTGCCACAGTTAGATTTATCCATTGCTACGGCTGCATTGGATGTGGTGTGGGATCATTTTACCTGGAAAAATCTTCGGGGAACCATGGGTGTATCTGGTGCATTTCAAGATAACCAGTACAGCCGCCGTTTATTTATTCCTAACTACCAGTCAGTAAATACTGGTGTGTTTGTTATTGAAAAATGGGAACAAAAGAAATGGCTGCTGGAAGCTGGTGTCCGGTACGACTACAGAAATTTTTTCAACACCAGTAGTAACGCTGGCAGAAATTACCCTGATAGAAATTACAGCAGCCTGTCCGGAAACACCGGCGTTACTTATCGTATATCAGATGGCTTTAGTATCAACGCAATGGCATCTACTGCCTGGCGGGCACCTAATGTAAATGAATTATACAGTGATGGACTTCATCATGGTGCAGCCCGCATAGAAAAAGGTGATAGCAGCCTTGCTCCTGAAAGAGCCAACAGTTTGATGACAGGATTTAATTATACCAAAAGGAAATGGAACATTGAAATAGGACTTTATACAAAACGTATAAATGACTTTATTTACCTGACCCCTGCCTATCCGCCACAGTTAACTATCCGGGGTGCTTTTCCTTCATTCCGGTTTGCACAAACCAATGCACGGCTAAACGGTGCAGATATTTCTGTTGGGTATGAAATCACCCATCACCTGAAATGGTTGGGTAAAGCTTCTTTATTGAGAGCATGGAACCGTACTGATAATGACTGGCTGATACAAATGCCGGCAGACCGTTTTGAAAAT
>JAYVKT010000538.1:0-2932 GCA_043768195.1 Chitinophagaceae bacterium
CACCAGCTGCTGTTAAAGTAGCCCGGTCAAAATATATCGAACGTTCTTTTGGCGACAAGTGGCACCAGGCACTCGGTTGTTACAAAAATTACTCAGGCACCAACATCACCAGCAAAACACATGTGCCGCAGGAATTTATTGAACTCAATAAAAAAGATTACCCCACCACCGAACAAGCACCACAGCAAATTCAGCACTTTATTAATACCATGCGCCACTTGGTAGATGAAAAAACCGGCCTCTCCAAACAAGAGCAGTGGACATTAGCTTTCAACGAAAGTGAAAAATCAAAACAACATTGCATCAGCGAAGAAGTGATGCTATTCAAACTCGGTACTGCACACACACATCAAAATAAAATTACCAACCGTGGCATTACACCAGCCATTAATTGTGTAGAACGCACCTACGAAATACCAGAGCCACTATACCTGCAAACAGTTGGCCGCACCGTGCAGGTAATGTACGACCCAATGGATTACAGCCGCATCCTGGTCACTGATAATAAAAACCTGTTATTCATTGCCCGTGAGGTAGAGTTGATGCCTTCTGCCATTGCTGACTATGCACCCGGCGACCGTGCTCAAATAAACGACCGCATTGCAGAGAAAGTCCGACACATGAAAACAGTAACAGATGCCAAGCAAGACCGGCAAAAAACATTGGACAAAAACCGCATACAAATAGAGAGTTACGCAATGGCCGGTGTACACACTAAGGCCATCAATCATGCTATACAAGTGGGCTACACACCAACTGCATTACCCAATAAGAAAAATGAATTACCAACCACCGATGAAAACTATGACCCATTTGATGATATGTAAAAAATAAGCCCCGCATCCGCAGCAACGGACACAGGGCCATTCTATAATAACTAAAAACCAAATGTATGCTATCAACAGAGAAAAGAGAAATTCAGTACAAACTTCGCATCTACGTAAGCTCTTTCACTTCACAGAAAAAAGCCTGTAACTCATTAGATGGAGTAAGCGAGGCCACCGTTATTTATATCCTGAATAATGATGAAAAGTTCTGGGATAAAATAAGCGAACAAATGTGGCGAAATGTAGCTGCACAGGTAGGCGGTGTTGTGGACTTCGACCGCATTGTAGAAACAAACAACTACCGCATTCTTAACCGCTACTTCAACCTCGCTAAAAAAACAGGTGCCAGCTTCTCACTCATTGGCAATGCCGGTTGGGGAAAAACGTACACCAGCAAATGGTACAGCTCCATCAATCGCAAGAACAATGTTTTTTACTTAGAGTGTGCAGAGTACTGGAATAAAAAAATGTTTCTGCAAAAGCTGCTGTTGCAAGCCGGTGTTAACACCTATTGGAAAGGCACTGGTGAGTTGATGGAAAGCCTGGTAAGGGAAATCCGCAAGATGGATAAACCACTTATTATAATGGATGAAGTGGACAAGCTGCCCGATGGTGTGTTAAAGTTTTTTATCACTTTATATAATGAACTGAATAAACACTGCGGCTTTGTATGGCTATCAACTGATGCTATAGAAAAAAGGATGATAAAAGGTCTCGAAAAACGCACCATCGGTTATCCCGAATTGTTCAGCCGCATCGGTGCCACCTTCATCAACCTCAAAGAACCAAAGCAGGATGAAATAGCAGAGATATGTCAAACCAATGGCATCAAGGACAAAGAAACCATTGCCAAAATATGCAATGAAGTAAGAGACCTGCGGGGAGACCTGCGCCGTGTGGAAAGAAACATACTCAAAGACCGTGAAAAAAAAGCCGCTTAATCCTATGAAAACACCAACACAACTACAAGCCACCATCATCCGAAACCAGGCACGGGTAATAGACCTGTTGCAATGGAATGCAGCAATGTATGCCACCTTCATTTACAACTGCGGCCTTCAATACTTAGAAAAGTATATCGGCAATGATGAAGAAGCCATTAACCTGTTAACACCAAAAACAGAATTCTGGAACTGGTGGAAGATCCTCTTCAATGCCCGTGACGAAGCCTTTATAGATGAATGGGATGGCTTTGAAGACAACACTCCGGTCAATGACCTGCGTACCATTTACCACGACCTGCATAACCCGGCTATGCTGTCCTGCGAAATAAAACCACCCTCCATTGTGTTCGGAAAAAATTTTATCAAAATCGAAATGGCAGCACTATGAATTATTATAAACCTACCGAAGCAGAAAGAAAAACGGTCAACGACATCATTGAAAAAGCAAAGCAAGACATCACTAATGCTGTTGGGCGCAGTGCTACAATCATACTTCGTTTAAAAGTTAACCACTTAAATCCGGAGTTGATTATACAACAGGTTTGCACCGCCTGCCGGGTCACCTGGTCGCAGATAGTTAACAGGGGTAACGAGCAAAATTATGTAGTGCCTCGCCACCTTATAGCATGGCTCATCTCACACTATTGCGGCCTTACACATGATGATATTGGCAACATGCTGCATCGTAACCGTACTACAGTTACCCATGCCATATTGAAAGTAAATGATATGCTGGATTGTAACGACCCGCTGTACGTAACACCACTGCAACAAATAGAAAAACTATTACTCAACATTATAAACGATGCAGCATGAAACTAAAATTATCATTTGCCGAGTTCACTGTATTGTTATCGCTGTTGCAAAAAATTTGCATCGGGCAGTTGCCTGTTAAAATGCAGGGTGTGGTGGTGCATGGTGTACTGTTCAGGTTGTATAAAAAATTCTACAGCAAAGGCATACTCACCAAAAGAAAGTACACCATTACAATGGAGAATGATGAAGCCGCTGCGTTCTTTCTGTTCTTCAATAAGTACGACCTCACTGGCGAGCAGGTATTCACCATCAACCTTATCACACAAATAAAAAATTCCATTCACCAAAAATTTCCAGCATGAAATTATTATTAGCCACCATTCTATTTACCACCGTGTGGGTGAT
>JAYVKT010000539.1:0-2347 GCA_043768195.1 Chitinophagaceae bacterium
ACTGCGCCTTATATGCACGACGGACGTTTTACCACACTTGAGCAGGTGGTGGAACATTACAGTACGGGAGTAAGAAATCATCCCAACCTATCGGCGCAAATGAAATTACCTAGTGGACAGCCCCGGCTGTTAAATTTAACGGCACCTGATAAAGCAGCATTGGTTGCTTTTCTAAAAACATTGACCGATGTGAGTGTGACAACGGATGTAAAGTATTCAAATCCGTTTAAATAGGTTTTCCCTGGGAGGCACGCAGCATTTCCGGGTAGCCCCACTTCTTGGCCAACGCATTTACGGCCATAATAATTCTCTTTACTTTCGTGGGTTCTGTTTTAGCATCATCAATCCATTTGCTGAAGTATCGCTGATGAGAGCCTGTTAAGCTTTGAAAGAATTCTTTAGCCCTTGGTTCATCACTGAGGCATTCCATAAAATCTTTATTAAAAACAAATTCACTTTTATCTTCTGTCAATTGAACTTTTACCATTGCTCCATGTTTTTTAGCAATAGCTTTCCGAAGGGCAGCATTGAGCACAAAAATAAAAAGACCACCACCCATAGGCAGCAACGACACCCTTTTGATTGGGTGAGCATCTAATTTTCCTTTTACTTTAAACTCTTTACGATTGCCGGGTTTTAATTGTTGCACCAAATCAGGCGGCACTTCAAAATATGTCCACCCGGTTTTTTCGCCTTGCGAACCAAAGCGTTTTATCGTTGCAGTAAATTGAACCATACCTGATTGTCAAATGATTTAATTTCATTAATTAATTCAACAAGGTAAATCTACAAACACTTTAACTTTAAATCAATCGTTATGAAAGCGAAAAATAAATTTTCCATTGCATTCGAAAAATTTTCAAGCAAAATAACCAAAGCAACAGGCAGTTCAACCGCTTTTATACTGGCATTTCTTGTGATTATTGTTTGGGGTATTACCGGGCCATTTTTTAATTTCTCCAATACCTGGCAGTTAGTAATTAATACCGGTACCACTATCATCACCTTCCTGATGGTATTTATTATTCAGCAATCACAAAATAAAGACACTATAGCCATCCAGTTAAAACTGAATGAGCTCATTGCCGCTACTTCTACTGCCAGTAACCGGCTTATTGATGTAGAAGACCTTTCTGCAAAAGAACTGGAGACACTTAAAAAATTCTATGTCCACCTATCTGAGTTAGCTAAAAATGAAACAGATATTCACAACACTCATTCTATTGATGAAGCCAAAACAATACACCAGAAAAAAAGGACGGCTAAAAAATCAGATGTTTGAACAATTACCCAAAAGTTAAATGATTTGAAAAATCACCATTAAAAAAAGTGAAAATTTTTATGCCCCGGCTATTTGGTTACTTTTGTCCCTTCTTACTAACCCCGTATAACCATGCATAAAAAACTACTCCTTACCCTTTCAAAATCATTCATTGTTGCCTTCCTGTTTACATTCTCTGCTCACTGCTTTGCACAAGAAATTCAGGTTAGCATCAAGATTTCCAATCAAAAAAAAGAACCGGTAGCTTTTGCATCTGTTACCCTTACCAACAGATCAGACAGCACACAAATAATAGAAAAAATTGCTGATAGCAGCGGGGTTGCAAAATTTATCCTTGCGAAAAATAATCAATACACCGTCAGCATTACTTCTATCAATTACCAGCCCATTGAAAAAGGGATTTCCACGTCGGGCAATCAAACAGTTTTCAGCCTTACCGCTGAGCCATTGGGGAAAACACTGGAAACAGCAGTCGTTACTTCTAAAAAGCCATTGATGAGGCAGGAGGATGACAAACTAATTGTTGATCCTGAGAATTTGGTAGAAGCTTCCACCAGCGGTTATGAGGTTATTGAAAAAACACCCGGCCTGTTTGTAGATCAGGATGGCAATATATATATCAGCAGTATGACGCCTGCCACGGTGCAAATTAATGGGCGGGATATGAGAATGAGTACTGCGGATGTGGCAACCATGCTAAAAAGTTTGCCGCCTAACTCTATTTCAAAAATTGAGATACTAAAGACTCCTTCTGCTAAATACGATGCTAATAGCAGTGGTGGTATTGTAAATGTTGTATTAAAAAAAGGAGTGAAAATAGGAATGACTGGCAGTATTAATGGTGGCTTTCAGCAAGGAACCTATGGCAATCAATTCATCGGTTTTAACCTGAATAATAATACCGGTAAAAAAACATCCACTTTCAATTTTAATTATGGCAAAAGAAATAGCTATGAGAAAATCATAACTAATAGAATTTTCAACACCGACTCCATTCTGGGGCAGAAAGCTTTTACAAAATACCCGGGCAATACCCTTTATACTGCTTTTGGTATAACATGGGAG
>JAYVKT010000540.1:0-24419 GCA_043768195.1 Chitinophagaceae bacterium
GAGGTTGCACAAGTCTGATTAAAATAGTAAATTTGAAATCATGCAGGATAAAGTAATACATATTGATGCAGAAATTTCAGGCGGCACACCTGTTTTTTATGGAACAAGGGTGCCCATTAAAAATTTGTTTGATTACCTCGAAACAGGCGAAACCATTGAAACCTTTTTGCAGGACTTTGACAGTGTTTCCCGGGTGCAGGTATTAAAAGTGCTGGAACTTTCAGAGCAATTAATTCAATCATCAAGCACCATCCTTCATGAAAATATTACTTGATGAATGTGTTACCAAACGCCTCAAGCCTCACCTTCCTCTGCATGAGGTAGCCACCGTTACCGAAAAAGGATGGAGTGGATTAAAGAATGGTCAACTAATGACCGCTGCCTCCTTCGAAGGATTTGATATACTGCTGACCATTGATAAAAATCTCCAGCACTAACAAAATGTTGGCCAGTATCCATTGATAGTTGTTGTACTTAATAGCCTTTCCAGTAAGTTGGAAATAATGATAACATTTCGCCCTTCATTTGAAAGACAGCTCTCAGCTTTTACAAAAGGCAATGCTTACTTAGTAGAAAAATAATCCCTGCACTCCCCCACCTTATCGGTATTAATAATATCAACACCCAATAGCTGCAACTGCTGCCATGCAGCAACAGTATCTGGAATGCCCCATAGCCGCAGCAACTTGCCCATGCCATGTACTTTAGTTACTAGTTGTTGTATGCGGCTGCTACTGTCAGTTGCAGTAACATATTTATTATAAGCATCGCTGATAAAAGCTACCCGTTGCAGTGCAACACTGTCGTACACTTCGGCAGGGCGGCCATCAAAAAAAATATACGAAGGCCAGGATGCCCAGGTGGAAACAGCACCCCGGTCGCCGCTGATAACCAACTGTACGGCCCTTGCATTTACCGAACGGTTAAATACGGAACGGTGCGGAGCCACCAGTTGCAGCAATGCGGCTATTACTGCTTCGCCGCTATCTTTTATATCAATCATTAGCACCGGTGTGTATGTTTTGTTGTTGCTGATGCGGCCATTATGTTTTTTAAAAAGCCGGATAATGGGCTGCAGATACAGAGAATCCAATAAAGGAGCTGTAGCAGTATCTTTTCTGTCATGCGCCACCACCACACCCCGGCGGGTAAGGTACACATCTGCCTCTATGGAGTAAGCCCTGTTGTGTAAGGCATTCGTTAGTGGAACGGCCTGCTGATAATCGTTGTGGGCATGGATGCGGGGCTGGGCTGTCAGTGAGTAACCGGTTGGAATGAAGAGTATGAAAAAAAGGAGATGCTTCATGAGGTAAAGGTCGGGAGTAATTAACGCAGCTATAAACTTCAGTTATACACTATCAACAAAGTTCACTTATATCCGATTGACTTATAGTCGAATTGCAGATAGTTTGCAGTTCTATGGACATCCGAAAAAAGTTATTCAATGTGACTTAAAAGCAAATTTACTTTAAGCCATAAAGGATAGTATTGATGCAAGAGTTCCGCTGTTAATATAAACTGTGTCCTAAAACATACTGCTTTATCATACACATACAAATAAGTTTGAATTATGACAACGAAGAAACTATACTCACTATGCGAAGCAGTTGCAGATATTGCTTTCATAGCTGCGAACGAAAAGTATGAAACAGAAGATAGCAGGGAGAAGTTTGCTCAATTCATTGAATGGGCAAAGGAATTCGAGTTGCTACATAAAGATGTTGAGTGGGGAGTAAACTTTCCGCCTGAGTATATTGATTCCATCGAATTATTTGCTATGTTTAAGATAAATCAATGGAGTAATCTATGAAAGAGGTACGTAAGCTTTGGACAAGAGATGAATTAATTCTTGCTCTTAATCTTTATTTAAAATTGCCTTTTGGGAAATTGGATTCGAGAACCCCTGAGGTAATTCATTTAGCAAGTATAGTTGATAGAACTCCCGGTTCTATTTCTATGCGATTAAACAATTTTGCAAGTGTTGACCCTTATCATCAACAAAGAGGAATTGGCGGATTACCCGGTGGAAAGAAACAAGTAGAACCAATTTGGAATGAGTTTATCAATAATAAGGATGAGTTGTTATTTGAAAGTGAAAGGATTCTTGCGGAAAAAGAAAACGTTGCTATCGAAAATAAGTTCGCTGAAGTATTAAAAGGAACAGAACATTTAAAAGGCGAATACAAGTTGCGGGAAGTTAAGACAAGGGTTAACCAAAACGTATTCCGACAGATTGTAATGGCTAATTACGATAATAAATGTGCTATTACCGGGATTGATATTCCGGATTTATTAGTAGCAAGTCATATTATTCCATGGTCTAAAAATGAAAAAGAAAGATTAAATCCAGAAAATGGAATTTGCCTTTCTCCTTTGTATGACAAGGCTTATGATAAAGGGTACATTGGGATTAATGAAAAATTTGAAATTATTATATCTGCTGAATTAAAGAAGAAACAAAAAAAGGAATATTATTTACAACACTTTTCTCCATTAGTCGGCACAAAAATTATTATGCCCAAGAAATATTATCCGAAGAAAGAATTTTTAGGATTTCATCTGGATGTTATATTTAGAAAGTAAAATTGTATTATGAATATCAAGTTTTGCTATCTCTACCGGGACGGAGCTAACTACAAAAACTATAATGAAATTATTTTCTCAAATCCGAAATTAATAAGTCTTTTAGAAATTGAAAAACTAATCCGAGAGAAATTAATTGACGATAAATGGTTTTATAGCAAGGAATGGAATGTTCCGGATATTCATTTCAAGGAGTTTGCATATGATTCAGAAGTTGATGTTGATTGGCATGAGTTTGAAGCTATTGAAGAAACAAATGAAAAAGCCTTAGAACAGAATAGTATTGAGAATTTTCTTATGCTTGTTAATATGACAAAAATCTCGTTGTTGAGTATTAAATGCTGAGTAGCGAACCGAACCCCGAACGGAGCGTCGCAACGTCAGCCCAATAGTAGCACTGCTGCTGGCAACCAAATCATTTCATACTTAGCATTTCTGTGGTATTGCCCGGTTTTGCGACGAATAAACCCCCTAATCACCGCATAATTTGCGTAGATTATTTTGTTCTGCGGCGAATAAAGCCTATATTCACCGCATAATTTGCGTAGAATGAGTGTTTATATCCATCAGTTACCCGGTTGGCCTGCTTTTCAATGGGATGCAGATAAGCTGAACCTGTTGTTGACCGAAGTGCGGCATCAGCAGGGAAAACTGCTGGGCAATATGGAAAAAATGGGCTTTGGTCTGCAGGCAGAAGCCACCCTGCAAACCCTTACATTGGATGTATTAAAATCAAGCGAAATAGAAGGGGAATTGCTGGATGCAGAAGAAGTTCGTTCCTCCATTGCCCGCCGTCTGGGTATGGATATAGCAGGTATGGTACCCGCCGACCGGCATGTGGAAGGAATAGTAGAAATGATGCTGAATGCTACACAACAATTTAATGAACCGCTTACCGAAGAACGATTATTTGGTTGGCAGGCTTCGCTGTTTCCTACCGGCAGAAGTGGTATGCACAAAATAGTAGTGGGTGCATGGCGGGATAACTTGCCCAACGACCCGATACAGGTGGTATCTGGCGCAGCAGGAAAAGAAAAAGTACATTTTGAAGCACCGGCTGCTGAATTACTACCCGATGAAATGAAACATTTTATACAATGGTTTAATAACACAACTACTATTGATGTGGTAATAAAAGCAGCCATTGCACATTTGTGGTTTGTTACTATTCATCCGTTTGATGACGGTAATGGACGTATAGCAAGAGCTATTGCCGATATGCAGCTTGCCCGTGCCGATGGCACAACACAACGTTTCTATAGCATGAGTACACAAATAAGAAAAGAAAGAAATACTTATTATACCATGCTTGAAAAAACTCAACAGGGTAGTCTTGATATAACAGATTGGTTAGAATGGTTTCTGCAATGTATAGGCCGGGCATTGCTGGCATCGGAAGAAATACTGTCAACGGTGTTACAAAAAGCAAACTTCTGGAAAAACAATGCCACTACTATTTTTAATAAACGACAGGTATTGTTGTTGAATAAACTGCTGGATGGTTTTAATGGAAAACTAACTTCATCAAAATGGGCTGCCATTACAAAGTCATCTCAGGATACTGCCCTGCGGGATATACAGGATTTGATAGAAAAGAAAGTACTGGTAAAAGAAGAAGCAGGGGGAAGGAGTAGTAGTTATGTGTTAGCAATGGCCTAAGAGCATTCTTGAAACATTGATGAACCTTATTTCATTTCTTACAATTGCTATTAATAACAATTATAAGAAATAATTTGAATTGGGTTCGGGGTGTTTAGTTAAGTGATTTTAAAAAGTATTTTGTCTCCGTTAAGATCCGTCAGCTAGCCAAGCCTTTTAAAATTTATTGAACTTTAGTATATTTACAGGAGTAAAAAAAGCAAATGAATTTTAAACATGAAAAGAAAGCAACTCGAACAATCTGGCCTTATGGCTTTGCAACTTCTCAGAAAAAGTAAATTGGAGCAAGGCCATCCGTTTATGATTAATTCTGGAAAGCTACCACTGGGTCAGTGCTATCTGGAGTTTCCCAACGGTACTATTCAGCTTGTAACGCTTACTCCTGCAAAAATGGACTTTGAAGTAATCAGAGAATTGTCATCCAAAGAACAATCTTCCTTAAGAAAAGCACTACAGCTTGCCTAATCGGAATGCCGGATTTATATATACTAACAGGTTCCAACGGTGCAGGCAAATCTACTGCTGGCCGTTATTATTTACCAGAAGAAATAAGAAACAATTACGAAATTTTTGATGGAGATAAACTGTTTATGCAAAAACGTAAGCAGCTTTATAAGATTGAAACTCCATCTTTAAAAGAAGCCAGCCGCCAGGCACAAAAATGGCTGCATGAGCATTTTGAAAATTGCGTAGTGAATGCAATTAAGAATAATGACCATTTTGTTTATGAAGGTCATTTTCCAGACGAAGAGAATTGGTCTACGCCAAAAAGATTTCAAGTAGCCGGTTATAGAGTACACCTAATTTTTCTTGGTCTGTCTCATCCGGCTATTTCAGAACTGCGGGTATTAGACCGGGCCCGAATGGGAGGGCATACTGTGCCGCCGTATGAAATAGAAAGAAATTTTTATGGCAATCTCAAGCAACTTAACACACATTACAAACTTATTGACGAGCTACAAATTTTTGATACATCGGATAGTACCACTACAAAAGTGTTGGCCATTTTCAACAAGGGAAATATTATTGATGCCTTGCCGGCAAAAGAATTGCCAGAATGGTTTGAAAAAGGCCTTCCTAATCTTTTTCAACTTGTTCTTATTCACAAATAGCCCCGGCTGCTGTCAATCTGGCAAACCCCACCGCATTGGAACGGCTATTGCGTACCTTGCGCAGCACTTATAAACTATCACTTAAAACATACAACTCACCATGGTACAGGAGAAAGGAACCATTTCCATTAACACCGAGAACATTTTCCCCATCATCAAAAAATTTCTTTACTCTGATAACGAAATATTTCTGCGGGAGCTGGTAAGCAATGCGGTAGATGCTACGCAAAAAGTAAAACGCCTCGCCACCCTCGGCCATTACGCCAAACCATTGGGTGAGCTGCGGGTAAAAGTGGCAGTAGACAAGGATGCCAAAACCATTACCATCAGCGACAGCGGTATTGGGATGACGGCGGAAGAAATTAAAAAATACATCAACCAGGTGGCTTTCTCCGGCGCTACAGAGTTTATGGAAAAGTTTAAAGAAGCCAAAGATGCCAATGAAATTATCGGCCGCTTCGGATTAGGTTTTTATTCAGCTTTTATGGTGGCGGATAAAGTAGAGATACAAACCTTATCGTATCAGGATGGTGCAGAACCTGCCCGCTGGATATGCGATGGCAGCACTAGTTTTGAAATTTCTGAAGGCAACAAAACAGAAAGAGGCACCGATGTTATACTCTACATCAATGCAGAGTCGGAAGAGTTTTTAGAAGAAAGCCGTATCGGTGCTATATTAGATAAGTATGCAAAATTTTTACCAGTGCCGGTGCAGTTTGGTACCAAAACAGAAACCGAACCCGATGGAGAAGATGAAGAAGGGAAACCCAAAACAAAATCGGTGGAAGTTGATAATATCATCAACAACACCAACCCCATCTGGACAAAAGCACCTGCAGAATTAAAAGACGAGGACTATCTTGATTTCTACCGGGAACTATATCCTTATTCCGAAGAGCCGTTGTTCTGGATTCATTTGAATGTGGACTATCCATTCAACCTGACCGGTGTTTTATATTTCCCGAAACTGAAAAATGATTTTGAAGTACAGAAGAATAAAATAAAACTTTTCAGCCGCCAGGTATTCATCACCGATGAAGTAAAAGATATTGTTCCTGAATTTTTAATGCTGCTCCACGGTGTTATTGATTCGCCAGATATCCCATTGAACGTTAGCCGTTCTTTTTTACAAGCAGATAGTAATGTAAAAAAAATAAACAGTTATATCAGTCGCAAAGTAGCCGACAAGCTGAGTGTGTTGTTTAAAAAAGATAGAAAAGCTTATGAAGAGAAATGGAATGACATTGGCATTTTTGTAAAATATGGTGCCATCTCCGATGAAAAATTTTATGACAAGGCGAAAGAATTTTTATTGCTGGCAAATACCGCCAATGAAAAAAACACCTTGGAAGAATATGCAATTAAAGTAAAAGACTTTCAAACAGATAAAGAAGGGCAGTTAATTTATCTGTACACCGTGGACCCGCAAGGACAGGACAGCTACATACAAGCCGCCATTAAAAAAGGTTATGATGTGTTGCTGATGAATTCACCGATAGATACTCACTTCATCCACAACCTGGAAATGAAGCTGGAAAAAACATCGCTGAAAAGAGTGGATGCAGATGTAGTTGATAAGCTGATTGTAAAAGAAGATGCTGAAAAACATCAGTTAACAGAAGAGGAAACGACAAAACTGAAAGCCATCTTTGATAAAGCAATCCATAATCCTGCTATGAAAGTAGAAGTGGAAAGTCAGCAGGCCGATGGTATGCCGGTAACTATTACTATGGAAGAATGGATGCGCCGCATGAAAGACATGGCGAAGATGGGCGGCGGTGGCGGCATGAACTTTTATGGTTCTATGCCGGATAATTATAAAGTGGCGATTAATGCCAATCATAAAATAATTTCTAAAATACTAAGTGCAGAAGAAGGGCAACAAACAGTGATGGCGAAACAAGCATTTGATTTAGCCATGCTGGCACAGGGATTATTAAAAGGTGCGGAGCTTACTGCTTTTGTTGAACGCAGTGTGGAAGTGATATAAAAATTTGGCCACATAATTAATACAATTAGCCACGAAATGACACGAAATCACACAAAGAACTTATTATTTTCAAATGTATTTTTCGTGTCATTTCGTGTGTTTTAGTGGCGAACCTCTGTATTAATTTTGCCTCGCCTGCGGCATATCCGGCTTTATCTCTGGATTGTACACTAAAAATTCCGGTGGCTCAGGAGCCGTCCGCAACAGTTCGTTGTACTTAATCTTAAGGTTGCGTTTGAATTTGCCCAGGTAACCTGGAATTTTAAGGTCCTGAACATTGAGTGGAACAGATTCGATAAGGTCGTTACCGAGGTACATCATTAGTTTCATAGTGGTGGATATTGGTACAGGACAAAGCAATACAATTTTTGGAGAAAGAACAATCCAAGAAGTACTCTTTTTTAATGGGTAGTTTTCCGATATATACTTGCAGGTATTGCTATCGCTTACTTTATTTAGTCAAAGCTCCTTGTTCTATCCAGCAGCGTATGGCATCTCTTTCTTCGGGTGTCATATTTGTTTTATTATTCTGCGGCATTGTTTTAGTAACCACCACCCGTTGCATAATCAATTCTTTCTTTTTTACAATATCGTTCGGTGTATCATACACTACTCCATTCGGCGGAGCCGTATAAACATCATCAGTGGGTTTGGAAGAATGACAACTGACACACCGCTGCTGAATAATAGTATTCACTTCTGCAAAACTCACTTCCTTGCATTTGGTAGTGGAAGGTTGGGGAGCAGTAACATAAGCTACTGCTAATAATATAATCACCGAAGCCGGCATTATCCATACACTCAGCCTTCCTTGTTCTCGTAGATTGAGCCAGTGTTTAATACCAGCACTCCCGATACTGATAGCTGCGAGAACAATCCATTGATATTTATTGCCAAAGGTGCTGGGAAAATGATTGCTTACCATTACAAACAATACAGGCAAGGTAAAATAGTTGTTGTGAATAGAACGGAACAAAGCATTCTTTCCCCGTTGCGGGTCGGGTAGTTGTCCCTTCTTTGCTGCTTTCACCATTGCCTTCTGCGAAGGAATGATGACAAAGAAAACATTCGCCACCATCATGCTGCCAATCATTGCACCAAAATGAATGAATGCAGCACGGCCACTGAACACTTGGCTGTAGAAATAAGCAAAGCCAATTAATATTATAATACCAGTAAGAGTAAACAACAAAGGATTTTTTCGCAGCGGTGATTTACACAACACATCATACATACACCAGCCTGCAATAAAAGAACCGATGCTGATGCCGATGGCCTGAAGACTTGTCAACTTCATTACATTAGTATCAATCAGCATTGCTGATGCATTGAAATAATAAATAATGAAGAGCAACGCAAAACCAGATACCCAGGTAAAGTAGGCTTCATACTTAAACCAGTGAAGATGTTTTGGAATTGTTGTCGGTGCTGTTTTATATTTTTCTAAATAATAAAAACCGCCGCCGTGTACAGCCCAAAGATTACCTGCCAGTTCATCCCGAACATTTTCTGTTCTGTTCAACGCATTTTCTAAGAAAACAAAATAGAAAGAGGCCCCTATCCACGCAATGCCGAAGGTGACATGCATTACCCTTACCACAATGTTCAGCCATTCCATTAAATGACCTTCATACACTGTTCCTTTCACCATAAAATAAATACTGGCGATGATAGCGATGATAGTGAAAATGATGGCTGCATAAATCCAGCTTTGTATCAATCCTGTTTTTTCCTGTTGTTCCTCATCCGGTTGTTTTTTACTAATAGCATGGATGCGGTAAGTCATGATGATGAGTGTCACCAGGATAAGAGAGGATAATATGAGAAGTATGGCAGGCATTTTTTATTAGCCACAGATGAACACAAATGGACACAGATAATTTCCTTCTTATTGTATTTAATCTGTGTTAATCCGTGTTAATCTGTGGCCAAACTGTATTTATTGTGGCATAAACCAATCCTCAAAGTAGAAAATTGTTTTCATTAATTTTATAGAATCGTATTTATCTAAATGAAACCTGCATGATTGACGCAGCCATTATAAGTAACCGCACCATTACTCCCGATGGTGTTAAAAGGGCAGCAGTATTGATAAGCAACGGAAAAATTGCAGCCGTGGTGGATGAATTGCCAGAAGGAGAATTTCCTGTTACCGATGTTGGTGATAATGTATTAATGCCCGGCATTGTTGACCCGCATGTTCATATCAACGAACCGGGACGAACGGATTGGGAAGGTTTTGATACGGCAACTAAAGCCGCTTTAGCAGGAGGCATTACTTCGCTGGTGGATATGCCGTTGAATTCTTCGCCGGTAACGACAACAGTGAAAGCTTTTGAAGAGAAGATAAAGGCTGCAACTGGTGCTGTTCAGACGGAGACCGTCAGACCAGGGTTCGGAAAACTGCATACCAATTGCGGTTTCTGGGGCGGTATTGTTCCGGGAAATGAAAACGATATAGAACCGCTCATTGAAAAAGGAGTGTTGGGCTTCAAAGCTTTCCTTACTCATTCCGGCATTGATGAATTTCCGAATGTAACCGAAGAAGATTTAAGAAAGGCCATGCCAATTATTGCAAAGCATGGATTACCGCTGTTAGTACACTGCGAGTTGAGTAACGAAGACGGGAGTCAGGAGTCAGGAGTCGGGAGGTCTTACAGCAGATATATCACTTCACGGCCAAAAAAATGGGAAGACGAAGCCATTGCATTAATGATTCGCTTGTGCCAAGAATACAATTGCCGCACACATATCGTTCATTTATCTTCTGCTGATTCGATAGACCAGATTGCTAAAGCAAAACAAAGAGGTTTACCATTAACGGTGGAGACAGGCCAACATTATTTATATTTTACCGCTGAAGAAATTAAAGACGGACGAACTGAATATAAATGTGCACCGCCAATAAGAAAAAAAGCGAATAATGAAAAACTATGGCAGGCATTAAAAGATGGTATCATTGACTTTGTCGCTACAGACCATTCACCAGCACCTCCGGAAATGAAAGAACTTGCGTCAGGAGATTTTATGAAAGCATGGGGCGGTATTGTATCCCTGCAGTTTGCACTACCCATATTGTGGACAGCCGCAAAGCGGCATGGTTGTAGTTTAACTGATATAGCCAAATGGATAAGTGAAAAACCGGCTCTATTACCCCAACTAAACAGCAAAGGCAAGATCGCAAAAGGATATGATGCTGACTTTGTTGTATGGAACCCGGAACAATCATTTATGGTTACAGAAAATATGATTTATCATAAACACAAAATAACTCCTTATCTTAATGAAGAACTTAATGGAGTAGTGGAGCAAACATGGTTAAGCGGAGAGAAAGTGTTTGATGAAGCCAGCCCGGATAGTGAAAACGGACGGGGAACGTTTTTACATTTGAATAAAGGGAAGATATTGGCCACGAATTACACCAATGTCACCAATAAGTGAACATATATTGCCGCAGGCAATCATTCGTATTTAATTGTACTGAGCTTGTCGAAGTATTATCCGTGTTATTAGTGCCATTCGTGGCTAAAAAATATTTATGGAAGCACCAGCATTTACCAACCTCACCGACCTTGCCGCCGAACGATTAGGAGGCAAAGTATTATTCTGCACCGATGATTTTTTTGCAGAAAAAGAAAACCTGTTAAAACCCGGCCGTGGTGTTTTTATTCCGGACAAATATACCGACCGTGGCAAATGGATGGACGGCTGGGAAAGCCGCCGCAAAAGAAGCGAAGGCAACGACTGGTGCATTATTCAACTGGGTGCTTCGGGAAAAATTATTGGAGTAGATATAGATACCAATCATTTTCTTGGCAACCATCCTCCTTTTGCCTCATTAGAAGCGGCCAATGTTTTGTTTGATGAAAACATTGACTTTGATACGATACACTGGAGAACTATCCTTCCCAAATCACCATTAGAACCGGGCTCTCAAAATTTTTTTGAAATAAACGATGACGAAGTTTATACCCATCTCAAATTTCATATTTATCCTGATGGCGGTGTGGCAAGGTTAAAAGTATTTGGCGAAGTGTTTAAAGACTGGAGTACGGTAGATGGCCGGGAGATATTGAATCTTGCCGCAGCAACCAACGGGGCCAAAGCTGTTTTGTGTAATGATATGTTTTTCTCTCACATGGAACATCTTATTATGCCGGGCAGAGGTGTGAATATGGGTGATGGATGGGAAACAAAACGAAACAGAACACCCGGCAATAAAGACTGGGTAATTGTTCGGCTCGGACATAAAGGAGTTATTGAAAAAATATTGATAGATACCTGTCATTTCAAAGGCAATTATCCCGACACTTGTTTGATAGAAGGTTGTAACATTCTATATAAAGATGAAAGCAAATTAGACAGCGATGCTATTGAGTGGACAACTATTCTACCACAAACAAAACTAAGTGGAGACAATGAGCATTTTTTTGAAGAAGCAATTGTAAACAAAGGACCTTTTACACATGTACGGCTCAGTATATTTCCTGACGGAGGAGTAAGCAGGATGAGATTGTGGGGAAAGGTTAGCCGTGAATCTTAAGTCGTTCAAAGTTTTATGACACTACATGAACTAAATATATTACCTCAGCCACTACTCAGAGAAGAGTTGCTGAAATGTTGCGGCTCCTCTACCTGGGTAAAAATGATGATGGCCTATTTTCCGGCAGATGACCTGGTTGAATTACTGGAAGATGCAGAAGAGATATGGTATGCATGTAGTAAGGAAGATTGGAAGGAAGCCTTTACTCATCATCCGAAAATTGGTGATGTAGAATCACTCACTAAGAAATTTGCTTCCACCGCCGAATGGGCATCAGGAGAACAAAGCGGCGTAAATATCGCTACTAAAGAAACAATAGAAGCATTGGCCGAAGGCAACCGCTTGTACGAAGAGAAATTCGGCTATATCTTTATTGTGTGTGCTACGGGAAAATCAGCAGACGAAATGCTGGGCCTGTTACAATCAAGATTAAGCAATAGCCCCAACGAAGAAATTCAGGTGGCTGCAGACGAACAAAATATGATTACTAAACTCCGGCTTGAAAAATTATTAGAATGAGTCAGCTCACTACACATGTTCTTGATACTTCAAAAGGTAAACCTGCCGAAGGGATTACCATTGTTTTATTTCTGCAACAACCTGGTGACCCTGTAACGGTCGATTGGAGACAAGTTGCTCTTGGTACTACCGACAGTGATGGCCGTATTCCCGGATTGCTGGCAGAAGAGGCTGTACTGGAACCGGGTGTTTACAGATTAAAATTTGAAACAAAAGAATATTTTGAAAAACAAGCCCTTGCCACTTTTTATCCTTTTGTTGAAATTACGTTTACGATAACAGGCAATGAGCATTATCATGTTCCGCTATTGTTGAATCCGTTTGGGTATTCTACTTACAGGGGTTCTTAATTTCTTTGCGGCATTGCGTCTTTGCGAGACAAAAAAAAATTATTTATGAATTTTTCCATTGCAGACATCGAAAAAGAAATACTGCTTAACTCTTTAAAAACAGCGAATCTTAAATTTCAGCAGATATATCCGGGAGATAAACCAGACAGACAGGCCGTACACACCGTATATGGCGGAGCTAATCTTTTCAAATCAGACACCTGTATCAAGATGGGTGAAATAGCATTGAAAAGTTTGCAAACCTATTCACCCAACTTCATCACATTAGCCAAAGTATTAAAATTTGAAGGGTGTGACAAACTACCTGATGATAAAAAGAAAGCCGATAAGTTGATTAAGAAATTAAATAAAATGGACGAAAGGGAAAGGAAGCAACATCCCGCCTGGCTTTCTTATACTGTTTATAATAAGATTGTACAAAAACTACAAACCGAAGCCGTAGAAGATTTTCGTATTGACTTTGAAGATGGTTTTGGTAACCGTCCTGATGAAGAAGAAGATGCAACAGCGGTGAATGCTGCGAATGAACTGGCAATAGGAATGAATGAAAAAACTATTTCTCCTTTTATCGGTATACGAATAAAACCATTCACGGAGGATCTGAAAAACCGTGGTGTAAGAACCATGGATATTTTCTTAACCACTTTCCTGGAGAAAACAAACGGAAAGCTTCCGGATAATTTTATTGTGATGCTACCGAAAGTAACCATACCAGAACAGGTTTCCACAATGGTTCGTCTATTCGAGATCATAGAAAGGAAGAATAACCTGGCTCCCGGCACATTGAAAATGGAAACAATGGTAGAAGCCACGCAGATCATCATGGATGATGAAGGAAGAAATCCATTGATGAAAATTATCAGAGCTAGTGAAGGGCGACTTATCGCTGCACATTTCGGCACTTATGATTACACAGCTTCCTGCGGCATTACTGCTAAGTATCAAACAATGGCTCATCCGGTTTGCGACTTTGCTCATCACATGACGAAAGTAGCATTGGGGGGCACCGGCATATTTTTATCCGATGGTGCTACGAATATAATGCCCATTGCTCCGCATCGTGGCGATAAATTAACCGCCAAACAATTGAAAGAAAATCGTCAATCGGTTCATAATGCGTGGCGTATTGGTTACAATCATTCCATGCATTCACTCATCAATGGTTTTTATCAGGGCTGGGATTTAAATCCAGCACAATTGCCAATGCGGTATGCTGCTACCTACAATTTCTTTTTAAGCAGTATTGATGATGCCACCCATCGGTTAAAATCATTTGTTGACCGTGCTGCCATCTCTACATTAACCGGTGATATTTTTGATGATGCGGCAACCGGGCAGGGATTACTCAATTTCTTTTTAAAAGCGATGAACTGCGGTGCTATCACTGAAGAAGAAGCAACGGCAACAGGATTAACGATAGATGAAATACGGAGCCGTAGTTTTTATAAAATTCTGCAAGGCCGCAGAGGAAGGTCTTAGCCACGGATTACACGGATTAACACAGATTAATACATGGGAAACGGGTAGCCACGAAATGACACTAAATCTCACAAAAGAAGTCAGTTCTTTGCAAATGTATTTTTCGTGAAATTTCGTGAAATTTACTGGCCGAACAAAAGCTGCGCAGCAGCTAATCTGTGTTAATCCGTGTAATCTGTGGCTTGTATTATTTGTATTCATTGGTGGCCACCTCCGTAAATTTGCTTCTTAATTCTTCTTTCATGACGATTGCTGTATTAGGTGCCGGAATGGTAGGCCGTGCCATTGCATTAGACCTTGCTAAAGATTATTCAGTTACTTCTTTTGACCTGAACGCTGTTAGTCTTGACGAATTAAAAAGCAGAAATGATTCAATACAAACTGTAGCAGCGGATCTTTCTCAATTTGCCGAATACGAAAACTGGTTTTCACCCTTTGATATTGTAGTAACAGCTGTCCCTGGATTTATGGGCTATAAAACTCTGGAAGCTGTTATTAATGTCGGAAAAAATGTAGTGGACATTTCTTTCTTTCCCGAGGATGCTTTGCAATTAAATGAATTAGCAAAGGAAAAAGAAGTAACTGCAATCACTGATTGCGGTGTAGCACCCGGTGTCAGCAATTTTATTATTGGCCGGTATAATGAGGAAATGAAGATTGATTCATTCGAATGTTATGTTGGCGGCTTACCTCAAAATCCAAAACCACCGTTTAATTATAAAGCACCTTTTTCCCCGGTGGATGTGATACAGGAATATATTCGTCCATCAAGATTGATGGAGCTTGGAGTAATTGTTACCAAACCTGCATTAAGTGAAAAAGAGATAATGAGTTTTGATGAAGTGGGAGAACTCGAAGCTTTCAACACCGACGGACTTCGTTCATTGATTTATACGATGAGCCATATTCCGGACATGAAAGAAAAGACGCTGCGTTATCCGGGACATATTGATTTGATAATAGCCTTGCAGCAGGGAGGATTTTTTGATACTACAGCATTAAGAATTAAAGAAGTTGATATCACCCCGTTGGATTTTACTTCGAAGCTATTAGTAAACGAATGGAAGCTTGGGCCTGAAGAAGAAGAATTTACCGTAATGAAAGTAATAGTAAAAGGCGAGAATAAAAAGATTGAATATAATTTACTCGACCGCTATGATAAGGAAACAAAAACATCCTCTATGGCACGAACAACCGGCTACACTTGTACAGCGGCGGTTAATTTGATTGCAAAAAAAATGTTTACAGAAAAAGGTGTTTTCCCACCTGAATTGATTGGCAACCGGAAAGAATGTTTTGATTTTGTGATGGGGTATTTGAAAGAGAGAAATGTAATCTGGAAGAAAAGTTAGCCACTAAGTAAATACAATTTGAGCCACAGATGAACACAAACCTGCCTGCCCGGTAGGCAGGTGAACACAGATAAATACACTTGAAAAATACCATCTGTGTCTATCCGTGTTCATCTGTGGCCAAACAAAAAAAGCGGCTTAAAGCCGCTTAATCATTAAATCTTTTTATAATCCCGTAATCAGCGATTGTTACTCCGCTTCCGCCACCACTTCCTTCACTTCCGGTATCATCCTTTTCATCATGCCTTCTATACCAGCTTTCAATGTAATCATAGAAGATGGACAGCCACTGCAACTTCCTTGCATAGCAAGATTTACTGTACCGGCATCATAGCTTTTAAATTGAATAGCACCGCCATCCATCTCCACTGCAGGGCGAACATAATTATCTAACAATTCTTTAATTCTTTTTACCACATCATCATCATCGGCACTTACTTCATTACTGCTTGTTTGTTTTACAGCGGCCAGTTCTTCTTCGTTGATGACAGCTTTTCCTTCTTCCAGGTATTCTTTTAAAAACTGGCGGATGGAAGGAATAGCATCGTTCCAATCAATATCCGACACCTTGGTCAATGTCACAAAATTGCTGGCAATAAACACGGCTTTAATAAAAGGAAAACCAAACAACTCTGTTGCCAGCGGCGAAGGTTTTGCACTTTCGGCATCAGGAAAATCAATGCTTTTGCCGGGGTATAGCAGCTTGTTAGCCACAAACTTCATGGTCTCCGGGTTGGGAGTCATTTCGGTGTAGATGCTGATAATGGGATTACCTGTTTTAATCATAGCTCACAAATTTTAGTTCCACCTTCGCCAAGGCTACAGCGGAGTACAAAAATAACAAGATTTTCCGGCTAATGTTTACGAAGGCGGGAAACAGCAGGGTTGGCAACAGATGAACACGGATTAACACAGATTAATACAAAGAATACAGGTGTAGCCACGAAATCACACAAAAGAAGTCTGTGCATTGCAAATGTATTTTTCGTGAAATTTAGTGTGATTTAGTGGCCGAACAAAAGCTGCGCAGCAGCTAATCTGTGTTAATCCGTGTAATCTGTGGCTTGTATTATTTGTATTCATTTGCCTTATTTGTGCCATTCCTGGCCAACACTTTTTCCTTACTCTTTAAATTTACCAGTCTTTTTCAGATACCGGATGAGGATATAAATTAGCAACAAAGCCCCCAGCACTATGCCGGTTAGCAGATTTCTTAGCGGTTTATCATAGCCCGTGAGCTCAGGATAATTAAATAAAAGCAGCAGGGTAATACCAATTAACCAGATGAATTGTGTGGTATGTTCTTTCAATATCCACCGCTTCCAGTTAAACTCCATACTGCTGAATGTTTTACCAATTCCTTTCAGGTTAGGAAACCAGCGGTTTACTTTTTTACAATATTCATCAAAGCCGGGCCCGAATTTTTCCCGCAAGAAATTTTCTTCTGCTAAAACAATAGCCTGGTAAATAAATAAAAAGATTGGGATAACGATTGCCACATAAACTAATGAGTTAGCAAGGATGCCGACACCCAACAGCATCAAAATATTTCCAACATACAAAGGATTGCGGCAATGATTGAAAATTCCTTCCGTCACTAATCCTTCGGCATAGGGCTTTCCTTCTTTTCCGCCCCGAACAATATAGGCTAAACCAATCGTCAACCCACGAATCAGTTGCCCGAGACAAGTAATAAACAAACCAATGCCAATTGGCCATATATAATAACAACTTCCAAATTGTGCAGGAGAAAACAACGGCCACGAAGGAATAAACAATGCCGCATAGAAAAGAATAAAAATCCAGTTGCGGTACTTAAAAAAGAAATTGCCTATTGCTACCATATTGTATTTAATAAAGCGAAAATATTAGATTTCTTCAAACAAGGAAAGAGGGTTAACGATAAACTCTTTCTCTCCTTTTCTCTTTCCTCTTTCCTTCTCTTAGTCTATTTCTTCACAGCGATAATGCCGGCAAAATTATACCACTTAAAAAATACTTCGCAATGAGCAAAGCCTTTATCACGGAGCAAGGTGATATTTTCACTTAGTTTATAAGGTACCAGCACATTTTCCAACGCCTCTCTTTTTTGAGAAATCTCCATTTCGCTGTAATTATTGCGGCGTTTATAATTATAATAGTATTCAATAAAGTCACGGTTGAAATTGCTTTCTTCTGCCAGTATCTTTTCTACAAGAATTAAAACACCACCGGGATTTAATCCATCATAAATATTTTTTAGCACCTGTTCCCGATAAATGGGTCTCACAAATTGAAGTGTAAGACACAATACAACCACCGAAGCATTTTCAATTTTTACCCCTTGTCCCAAATCAGCACATTTCAATTCGTAAGGACGGGAAAAACCAAGTTCCATCAGCTTTGACTTGCATTTATCCAGCATCTCCTGTGAGTCATCAATGCCGATAAACCGGATGTTCTGGTCTACCATTGTATTCATACCAATCATCGTAGTGCCGGTAGAGCAGCCGAGGTCATAAACAAAAGTGCCTTCAGCGGCATGGTTAGCGGCCAGTTCTGCCATCATCCGTTGCATTTCACCATAATAAGGAACGGAACGGTTTACCATGTCATCAAATACTTTGGCCACATTAGCACCGAATTTAAAGTCGCTGGCCTGCTCAATTTCTTCCCTGAAAACTTCATCTTTGCCCATAATATAAATTAAGAGTGCAAAGTAAAGCAATTTAAAATTTAGTGAACCAGCAACAGAATATATGGCATCGTCCCTTGCGACGCTCCGTTCAACAGCATATCATTGGGCATCAGTAACAGCCACATTATAATTGTAAAAATATTCGTTTGATGAAAAAAATGTATCATCTCGCCAAATGCACCACTTGCCAGGCAATTATTAAGGAAACAAAGATTGACACCCTTCGTCAAGCTCAGGGTGGATTTATTATGCAGGATATCCGGACAGAAAAAATAACGCCGGCTCAATTAGATGAGATGAAGGCTCTGGCTGGCAGCTATGAAGCATTGTTCAGCCGCAGGGCTATTATGTATAAAGAACTGGGATTAAAAGATAAAAAACTCGGAGAAAAAGATTACCGCAATTATATTCTTGAACAAGATACTTTTTTGAAACGACCTGTTACCATCATCAATGATAAAATATTTATTGGCAGCGAAAAGAAAACAGTGGAAGCACTGAAGCAAGCTGTTAAATAGTTTTTTGCGCAGCGGCAATACTTTCTTTTTTTAAAAAAACCCAGGCGATGATAAGGCTGCAAAACATGAATATAGCAGCCAGTAAAAAAGAAACCCCCGGAAAATGAAACGGAGCTTTTTCACTTGTAAAAAATGTAAACAGGTTATTCATCATTAACGGACCGATGATAGTAGTAAGGCTCATTAATCCTGTTAATGCACCTTGCAACTCTCCCTGCTGATTGGGTGCTACATGTTGGGCAAGCGTAGCTTGCAATGAAGGCCCGGCAATACCACCCAAACAATAAGGAACAAGAAAAGCAAACATCATCCAGCCTTCTGTAGCAAAAGCAAATAATACTAATCCAACGGTGTAAAGAAATAAACCGAGATAAATACTTTTTTCATTGCCCAACTTCGGATTCACCACTCTTGTCAATCCCGCCTGCACAGCACCCACCAGCAAGCCAACAACGGCGAGAGAAATACCTACCATTTTTTCGCTCCAGCTAAAACGATAGATGGTAAAGAAGTTCCAGTTGCCTTGTACTGCCTGTGCAGCGAGATAGATTAAAAAATAACAAATGGCGAGGCCACCAATACCTGGAGTTTTCTGTAAAAACTTAAGCGACCCAAGTGGATTAGCTCTTTTCCACTCAAAAGGACGGCGATGTTCTTTGTCCAATGATTCTGGCAAAACAAAATAACCGTACAAAGCATTTAATAAACAAAGTCCGGCGGCAGCATAAAACGGAGCCCTTACTCCAAAGCCAGCCAGCAACCCGCCCAATGCAGGCCCGATTACAAAACCTAAACCAAATGCAGCGCCAATCATTCCAAAATTCTTTGCCCTTGTTTCGGCGGTGCTAACATCAGCAATATATGCAGCGGCGGTAGTAAAACTGGCACCGGTGAAACCAGCGATGATGCGGCCAACAAATAACCAGCCATAAGTAGGAGCTAGTGCCAAAAAAATATAATCAATTCCAAAGCCCAGCATAGAGGAAAGCAATACCGGACGACGTCCATATTTATCACTAAGGTTGCCGATTACCGGAGCAAATAAAAATTGTGTAATGGCATAGACAGATAATAATAATGCACCATAAGAGCTTGCTTCATTAACCGGAATGCCTTTTAGTTCAGAAATCAACTTGGGCATTACAGGAATAATTAATCCCCACCCCATCACGTCAATAAGAAGGGTGATAAAAATAAAACTAACAGCTGCTTTGCGGGGATTTGCCATAATAACGAGTATAAACAAAGATGAAGGAATTTGTCGGTTAAAAAAATCACTACAGAGAAGGATTCTCTAACTTGATGCGTCAATACGTTAACCAATTTGAGTGAACAGGAGCTGATACAGCAACTACAACAGGGAAACGAACCTGCTTTCCGGTGGCTGGTAGAAAACTACCGCAACCGGGTGTTTCATACTGTACTCAACATTTTGCAGGATACAAAAGAAGCAGAAGATGCGGCGCAGGAAACTTTTATACAGGTCTTTGAATCGGTAGGCAGTTTTAAAGAAGAGTCATCCCTTTCCACCTGGATATACAGGATAGCGACCAGGAAGGCATTAGATAAAATACGGCGACGAAAGACAAGACAAAAACTACATAAACTTTTGCCCTGGTGGATGCCGGAAGAAAAGAAAAGCAGTGATGAAGCATTTCATCATCCGGGAATTTTGGCAGAGAATAAAGAAAAGGCAGCAGTCTTGTTTAAAGCCATTGAATCATTACCCGAAAAACAAAAACTGGCCTTTACGTTAATAAAAGTACAGGGCATGAACTATGAAGAAGCTTGTGAAGTGATGCAACAAAATATAAAAGCAGTGGAATCATTGATAACAAGGGCAAAACTGAATTTACAAAAGCAGTTAGAAGAGTATTATAACGCATTAAAATAAAAGACATGGAAAAAAAATCTACACCATTGGTTGATGAACATCTGCAAAGCATTGCCGGGATGCAGGAAGTGGGTACCGATGATTTTTTTTATACCCGGCTGAAAGCAAGGATGGAAAAAGAAAATTCTCAACCGGGCTGGAGTTTTCCATTGAAGCCGGTTTGGGTAGTGGGTACATTGGCTTTATTGCTGGCGGTAAATGGCTTTATGTTGTCTCAACAGCATAAAACAAAAGCTAAGACAACTACTTCTTCTTTGCAAAGTTTTGCAGAATCGTATGACCAAACTATCTCATCATCTTATTGAAACTGACATTATGAATGCTACAGGAAAAAATAAATTATTGGTTTGGCTGGTAGTGTTGCTATTGATTGCAAATGCAGCTACCCTTACCTTATTCTGGTTGAACAAGAAACCCGGTCAATCTCCAAAGCCAAACAATGCCCCTAAAGAATTTCTAATAAAAGAACTGCAATTGGATACTAAGCAACAGGAACAATTAGAACAACTGGTAAAAGAACACCGCCAGGCAGCAGAACAGTTGCGGAGAAAAACGAGAGAAGCGAAAGAAGCCTTTTTTGATTTATTAAAACAGGCAAACGTAACAGATAGTACAAAGCAAGCAGCAGCTAAAGCCGTAAGTGTAAGCACAGAGGAATTAGATATACTTACATTAAACCATTTTCAAAAAATAAGAACATTGTGTACACCGGCGCAACAAAAGAAATTTGATGAAATCATTGAGCAGGTGACCAGTATGATGGGACAACCCCGGCCACCCATGGGTCCGGGTAAAGACCATCAGGGCCCACCACCCGGTGGCCCTGGCGGTGACAGACCACCACCACCGGAACAATAGTTACCGAAGTGAATTATTTATAATTTGATAATCAAACAAAAGGCCAGCTGGATAGAGGTTACTTACAATAAATAAAGCCATTTATAATTCTGCTTTAGTATTAACTTTTAATCACCGAAGGATTTTTATCTCCACAGTCATCTATATAAAAAGAATCGCCATGAAAAAACTAATCATAGCCGCAGGATTTTTGTTGTTTGCTATCAGCATAAAAGCACAGCCACCACAACCTCCCAAACCGCCAACTGTTGAAGAACGGTTGAAAAGAACAAACGAAGTAATACAAAAAGATGTACAACCATCAACAACTCAAAAAGCCGCTATAGAATCTGCTTTTAAAAAATTTTTCGCCGCAGAAGATAAATTGAGAAAAGATAATCCGCCACCTCCTCCGCCGCCGCCAGACCCGAAAGTAAAAGAGGCAATGGATAAATTAGTAAAAGAAAGAGATGAAGCGGTTAAGAAAGTGCTGACGGATGCACAGTACCAAAAATATAAAGAGGCAACAAAAAAATTACATCCACCAAAACCGGGAGAGAAAGGTAAAGAGGGTCATCCTCCAACTACCCAACTATAAATTTTTTCAAAAACTATAATACAACTTTATGAAGTCAACCTTTTTTTTATTAGCAGTTCTGTTTGCAACTTTTTCCTGTAAGAAAGAGGATGCCTCAACAAACACATCTGCATCCATTACAGCATTAGCTTGCAGCAGCGGTTCTTTTTCTTTACCGGCTACTATTAATATAGCTTACACAGCTACTGCTACAGTGCCTTACTCAGGTGGTAATGGAGTTGCTTATACTGCCGGCTCTGCAATTAGTTCTACAGGTGTTACCGGACTAACAGCAACTTTGCAAGCCGGCACATTAGCCAGCGGAACAGGTAATTTATCGTATGCCATAGCTGGTACACCCACTTCAGCAGGCACAGCAACATTTGTCATTAGCTTTGGCGGACAAAGTTGTAGTTTATCATTGACTGTAAATGCTGCCGGTGGCCCGGTGCTTCCGGCTGTATATGCAAAAATATACGGAGCCACCAGCATTACTTTCGATGGCACAGTTGTAACTATTAAATGCAATGCACTGCCCGACCATAAAAGTATTTACTATCCTACCACCAATGCCTTGTATGAAAATTTTACTGGTACAACATTCGGCGGGGTTACGTTTGTAAAAAATCCTAATACAATTGCTACCCAAAATATAACATTGAAAATACCGGTGAACCCGGCAGTTAATGCAGCACATGCAGCCACACCAATGGGTGTAATAGGTGTTGCCTTAAATGGTGTTCCGTTTTTTAATCAATATGCAGCAGGGGGCTCGCCATTAACCAATGAGATAAACAGCTTTGACCAGTGGTGGGCACATCCGCAGATGACAGGTATGTATCACTATCATGTGGAGCCATTGTACCTGACCACAGTAAAAGCAACTAAGTCTGCATTGATGGGATTTTTATTAGATGGCTTTCCGGTGTATGGACCAAAAGAAACAGATAATTCCGACCCCGCAGGTTTGGATGTATATCATGGGCACACACATGTTACGACGGATTACCCGGCTGGTATTTATCATTATCATTTTACAACGGCGGCTCCTTATTTAAATGGAAATGGATTTTATGGTACTCCAGGTACTGTTACACAATAATATTTATGATTTCTTCTTTTCCACTTTGCGCAGATTTGAACCTAAAAGTATCCCGGATTATTTCGGGATACTTTTTGTTTATTACCTGTATCTCCTGCGGCAATAAAAAACAACAAGAAGCGGAAGTAAAAATTGCAAAGACAGTTCCTGCCAATTATATCGAGGCCAGCGATACCGGGTTTACTAAACATGGCGATACTCTTTATTACAAGCACAACTATTTTACCGGTTACCAGTTTTCATTATATGCTAATGGCGATACAGCATTTATCAGTTCCTGGTTTAACGGAGTAGAAGAAGGCACACAAAAAAAATGGTATGCCAACAAACAATTAGCGGAAGAACGATTTTATATTAACGGAAAAAAAGAGGGAATACATAAAGGCTGGTGGCCCGATGGTAAACCAAAATTTTATTTTACTGCTTATAACGATGAGTACGATGGAGAATTTAAAGAATGGTATTTCTCTGGTTTATTAGGAAAGCAATTTCATTACGTAAAGGGACAGGAAACCGGCAGCCAGCGATTGTGGTGGGATAATGGAACCGTAAGAGCTAACTATGTAATTCGAAAGGGAAAAAAGTATGGGCTGATTGGTTTAGTAACTTGTTCAAATCCTTATGACTCGATTAGTAAAAAATAACTGGTTTGTTTTCTTGATACTGTTGATTGGCTGTAAAAGTAAATCAACCGAATCATCATTGCCTTTTATTAATAAACCCGACTTTACTCCTGAGTGGATTGCTGAAAACGATGTGGCATATAAGAACATTCATCGCATACCAGCTTTCTCTTTCACCAATCAGGATGGAAAAACAGTAACAGAAAAAACAGTGGAAGGCAAAATATATGTCGCCGATTTTATTTTTACAAGATGCGGAAGTATTTGCCCGAAGATGACAGGCAATATGAGCTTGTTGCAGGAAAAATTTAAAAATAATAATGATGTGTTGTTGCTTTCTCATTCGGTAACGCCGGCAATGGACAGTGTACCAGTATTAAAAAAATATGCGGAAGCGAAAGGAGTAATCAGCGGCAAATGGCATTTACTTACCGGCAATGAAAATGAAATTTATTCTTTAGCCAAAAGACAATATTTCGCTGGCGACACAATTGGCTATTATCAAACCGGCAATGAATTTTTGCATACGGAGAATTTTATACTGGTGGATAAACAAAGAAGAATAAGGGGTGTTTACAACGGCACCCTTGCATTGGAAATGGAA
>JAYVKT010000541.1:0-13405 GCA_043768195.1 Chitinophagaceae bacterium
ACCTGCCATGCAAAAATTTCTTTTCTTATTACTTATTATCTCATCATTTGTTAGCCACTCCCAGCAGGAGAGTACCACTAAAAAAAGGCAGCATATTAAGAAATTGGTATTTGATGATTCAACAATACAAAAGCTGCAGCAACTAAAAGACAGCGGTGCAAAAACTATTCAACTTCAAGGGATGAGGCAAACCCAGGAAGATATTTCCCGAAATGCTGATGATATTTTGCAAATAGAAAAAGAGTAAACTGCAAAAAAGAAAAAAGCTGCTATTGTTAGAATTGGTATTGGTGCAGCATTACTGGCAGTTCTTATTATTGGCTTGCGAAGAAGAAAAAAGTAGTGAAGTCAACTTTACTGGCGGGGGTTCTCTCCGCATTTCTCTCATTTAAATGGGGCAAACACTGACCTAATTCACCATTTTATTAGCACAACTGCTGCTGGCAAAGGCTTCTGGTTTGGCTTTAAAGGCAAAGCCCATACCGAGAATGTAGCCCATCGCTTCTTTCAGCGCATCGTTGCTTTTAAATTGGGGGTTGGTGTTAATGTCAGCATGCACTTCCATATCCACATCATAAGTGGTAAACAGGTTACAGAGTTCATAGGCAATTTCAATGCTTTTAGCTACTTCTGTCAGCATCCGTTCTTTGATAGTGAACTGGTGGTGGCTTTTTTCATTATGAATAAACATAAAACCACCATGTCCTTCTCTTAAGAAAACGATAACTGTTGCAAATTCTGTTTCCTTTCCCTTTACCTGTGAGTCGGTGCCGATACAAACTTTCAAACGAAATCCTTTTTGTGTTTCCCGTTTGATGGCATTTTCAACCGCCTCAATAATGGGTAGTTCAATCGGGTCGCCATTAAATTTTCTCCATCGCATAAAAAAGAGGTTTTCCTAAATTACAGGAAAACCTCTGAATAGCAATAAAGGGTACGGATTATTGTTCAGCCTCAGGCTGAACTGAAAGGGTTTATTGTTTTATAAATTTATCTATCCATTGCTCAGCACCGTTAGCAAAACGTATAAAATACATGCCACCGGTAATCATTGATGTGTTGATGGTATTAAGACCATTTGTTAATTGTCCTTTGCTTACTGTTTTGCCGCTAAATTCATAGATAGCATAATTGTATGTGCCGGGGCTGTTTACGGTAATATTGCTGCTGGTAATATTGCTGATTAGTTTTGGCCAATCAGAAATGCCTGTATTCCGTAAGGAAACGATATTGGAATAATATTTATGTCCATTATCGAATGTTACGTTCATCCTGTATTGTGCGGTGGTGCTTACATATGGTTTGTACATAAACGAACGTTGCACAGTAGCGGCTTGTGTTACCTGACTAAAGTTTCTGCCGTCAGTTGAAATCTCCAGTATTTGTTGGGTTACAGCTTCATCAGCATCAATAATCCATGTAAGACGATGTTTGTCACTAACTATTTCACCTTGTAATTCCAATTTTCTCAGCGGTAAAGTGCCTGCTGAAAAGTCGCCGGATAAGGCGTAAGATCCCAGGCTTGCATAGGCTGGTGCATAGATGTTTCCTTTGCCCTCTATTCTCAGGTAATAAGTCCCGGCGTTTAGTATAGTATCTATTACTGAACTCAGTAACATACCGGGATTGTAAACATTGAGTTGGGCTTGTGCACTATTATACAACGTAACCTGTAAATCAAGATTAGAACCTGAGTTGCCGGTACCTACATTATAAGGAATAGCACTTAGTTGAAACCGGCCACCACCGGCAGGCTGCGTAAACCTGATCATATCCTGATCGGTGCTTTGGCCAATAAAACCATTTAGAGCAAAATGATTACTTACAAACGGAGCATTGACGGCTCCGGCAAAAGTGCCGGCATAATCATCGGGGCGAAAGCCAAAGCCATTGCCGGCAGTTATTACTTCCATATCGTTTTGGATGATATTGCATCCAAAGGAGCTCTGGCCACTATGCCATAGGGTAAGGTTTTGGTAGTATCCAACCCCCATAATAGGAGCCCACCCAATTTCACCTGTTCCTTGCCCGGAATTATATTCAGAAATTTTTTGGCAGCTTGAATTATATTTTGACTGGTGCTGCAGGTTGAGTGTGTGGCCGGCTTCATGTGATGCTGCTTCTGAGATATTCTTCAAATTGTAATTTAATAATGAAGTGAAGACAAAGGCAGGTGAATCATCACCCAGGGTAAAGGAGCCAACAAAAGCAACTCCACCTGCTGAGCCATACCATTCCCAGGAAGTAGTGAGAAGTACTCTCATTCTCTTAGTGGTTGGTGCGGCCAGAAATTTTGCCTCGTCGGTGGTAATGTTAATATCGAATGGACGATAATCTTCTGCTACACGGTTATATACAGCGGTTAGTTGTGTATTATCCAAGCCAGAGGCATTACAATTAATCGGGCCGGCATAATTCCAGGAAGTTCCGTCAACAACATGTCCGTCAAAGTCGAGCAAAATAACTGCCTGCGCAGACGGAAGACTGTTGAAAATCGGCACCTGTGCATTGGTTGTTATGGCAGTCGAAAAAGATAATGCCATAAGTATGGTACGTAAATAGGTTTTCATAACAAAGCGGATTTTAGGTTTTTCAAAAGGTATTTAAGGATAGGATACGGATGTAAAAACGGATCTGTTATTAATTTTACTGATTGATAATTTTATTCATTTACCAGGTCATAGAATTTTCTCTTGACGAGAAAAAACTGGCTGTTATCATTTTTTAATTCATACAAATCACCATGCTGCATACTTAATATCCTTCCGGTATAGGAAGTGTTTCCAGCATCATCAGTAATTCTTGATACAGTAAGTGTAGATCCCAGAAAGTTAGTAGAACGAATCACTATACTTTGGATTGTGTTTCCATACTTACTCACAGATGATACAACCTGACCTTCAAATTGAAAGTTTGTTGCATCTGAAAGACTAATATTTACAGGACGACCCACTTCTGCGCCTAAAAGCATAATGATATTATTCATTTTTACAGGAATACGATCCGGCAGGCTTTCAAACAGTTTGGGTTTGTTGAGGTTGGGCTCATTAATAGGAATGAATCCTGTTTGAGCAGACGAGCAAAGGCTGTAAAGCGATATGCTTACGCATAAGGCGATGGTACGAAGGTTTTTCATTTAAAACTTTTTAAAAGTCAATAGGATATTGTTAAGCAACCTGGATTTTGTGGTTGCAGTTTTCAGTGGGGACGGTGATACAAGATTTGTGAAAGTTTTGAAAACTTCCAAGCATCAGCTAAAGCAAATGGAAAGATTGAGGAGTAGTACCCGCATCGGTTCGTAAAAGCCCGGGAAGGCCGATTGGTTATTTACTATCAATATTGGTTGGTACGCAGCATAACCAGTGTGCAGGCTTCCATTGTTTTAATTCCTTTTTTCTGTGCAAGACTTTCCAACTCATCGTTTTCTGCACCTGGATTGAAGATGATACGTTTGGGATTAAGGGAAAAAATATAATCGTAATATTCCTGCTGGTGTTGTGGGTTCAGGTAAAGCGTTACGGTATCAATATCGCTAAATTCTTTTTTTTCTTTTTCAACGGTCACATCAGCAACCTGTGTAACCTTTCGGCCTACTGCTACAACGGGGTGATTATAGCTTCTTAGTAGTTGAATAGCTAAAAAACTATACCGGGAAGGATTATCGGAAGCTCCGAGTACTAATGTTTTCTTTTCATTCATGGGGTTAAAGCTATATTAAATATGTAGAACATCTTATCTGAGGCGAGTCAATTCCCGCTGCTTTATATTTTTCCACTCGGCCCAGGTAATAACTACATAAAACAAGCTTAATAAAATAGCCGGTATGGTTGCCCAAATCAATATTTCCAGTCCGGGCATGGCATATTTATCATCTTTATCGTTCGTTCTGCTGGAAGAATCCTGCAACAAGGCCACAAACAGTAATAGCAAAACCAAGGCCGTACCTATCAAGTGATATTTTCTCCAGACCGATTTTTTCCATGTTTGCAAGCCTGTAAAAAAATGGAGCAGGATGCTGATGATTTGTAACAAGCCAAAGGCAAGTATAAAAATCAGGGGATTGATTTTTGCCGGGTAATTAATAATGAATGCAAGCACAATCATCAGCAATGAAATAACCTGCAAATAAAAGTCAATAGATTTATATCTTTTCATCCGGGGAGTATTATTTGAATATTTTCATCAGGGCACCTACAAACCAACTCTCCTCTGCCTTTATCATCACATCCAGTGTTTTATCGGCCTGCCGACCCAGTTTTTTTATACCACTAATAGTATCCACAAAAGTTTTTACACTTTTATCTCTTTTGTCGCCTTCTACTTCTTCCAGTTTGTCTAATAACTGCAACATAGGTTCCAGTTCCCGTTTCTTTCTTTCTTTCACAATCTGTTTTACTACTTTCCAGATATCTTTTTCTGCAATAAAGTATTCTTTTCTTTCACCAGATAGCAGCACCCTTTCCACAAGACCCCAGTTAATCAGTTCCCTGATATTCATGTTGGTGTTGCCACGGCTGATGTTCAACTCATTCATAATATCGTCTTGTGTTTGCGGATCAGGACTAATTAGCAGCAGAGCATGAATCTGTGCCATAGTGCGGTTGATGCCCCAATGGGTGCCAAAAGCACCCCAGCTGCTGATAAATTGTTGTTTGGCCTCTGTCAATTTCATAAGACAAAATTACGAGGCCAATATCGAATTTTCAAAAATTATTGAAAATATGTTTTAGTCGTTCTGCCTAAGAAATTGACAAGGAGAAAAAGTACCCTTTGCTTTGTTATTAATTAGCAGATCGCCGGTTACGGGGATTTTGCAAACCATCGTAAAGGTGTTTGTGTAATGCTAACGAAATGTAATATTTCAGCAACAGATACGAAAGGGGTTTTCAAAAGTCAGGAAAGATTAATACGAATCAGGGGCAAAACGTTGTTTCTTTCTTTTTTTATTTGCTTGCCGGATTACATGTTTTGTTACACAACTAATTACTGCTAAAAAAGCAGCAACGCCGCCAATTATTAAAAGCAAGTTGGAGAACCTGCCATCCATTAGTTTTATACACCCACTAAAAATAAAAGAGCTGCAGGCTGTTACAAAGAACATTGCAGACCAGGAAAAATCATCTATGTTATTCTCATCCATCTGGTTGATTTTAGTACTTCAAATTAGCGGTAAAAAACTACGTGGTATTTCAAATGGTGGTTTTATATTCTATGACACGGTCATACACTTACCACTAAAATTAATTACATAAGGCGGCAATTAACTTGCCAAACGGGTGTATTCAATAAAAAAAGCTACTGTAATGAGTAGCTTTACACAGGTTGCAAATCGTACAATTACTTTATAGAAGCATTGTAACAGGATTCTCTAAATATTTTTTGAATGTTTGGAGGAAAGAAGCACCTACCGCCCCGTCCACACTGCGGTGATCGCAACTCATTGTTACTTTCATTACATTACTTACGGCAAAGCTTTCACCTCTTTTCACCACTACTTCTTTTATTTTTCCTACTGCCATGATGCAGCTGTCGGGTGGATTGATGATAGCAGTAAACTCATCAATATCCATCATTCCCAGGTTGGAGATGGTAAAAGTGTTACCCGAAAATTCATTCGGCTGCAATTTTTTATTCTTGGCTTTACCTGACAGCTCCTTGCTTTCCGCTGCAATTTGTGGTAGCGTCTTCTGATCAGCAAAGCGAACAACCGGAACTATTAAACCTTCTTCAATAGCAACTGCAATACCGATATGGATATGACTGTACCTTCTTATTTTATCTCCCATCCAAGAGGAATTAACTGCCGGGTGCTGACGTAATGCCAATGCAACCGCTTTCACCACCATATCATTAAAGCTGATTTTTGCCGGGCTTATTTCATTGAGCTGCGTTCTTGCAGCCATTGCATTGTCCATATTTATTTCCATCGTAAGATAGAAGTGCGGGGCACTGAACTTGCTTTCTCCCAGCCGTTTGGCAATTACACTGCGAATTTGTGAGTTGGGGATGTCAGTATAGCCTTCTTGACCTTTGGCACCATCAGTTTCTTTATGCCACCAGGGCAAAATATCTACACCACCAGTTGTTGTTGCTCCGGATTGTTCTTTATAATTATCTATGTCAGCTTTAATAATCCTTCCCCCATCACCAGAGCCGCTGATAGCTTTTATATCAATACCTTTTTCAGCAGCTAATTTTTTTGCGAGAGGCGATGCTTTTATTCTTCCATTTTCTGATGATGAAGTGGATACAGCAGCAGTAGCAATTGAAGCAACCTGTTTAATGTTAGTCGTTGTTGTTTGTGCAGATTGACTTGTCACAGTGTTTCCACCTTTTAATGCAGCAATAACCGAATCTACATCTACTTTTCCTTTCTCTCCAATAATACAAAGCAATCCATTCACCGGTATTTTTTCGCCTTTCTGTGCGCCTATATGCAACAAAGTCCCGTTCTTATAGCTTTCTAATTCCATGGTGGCTTTATCGGTTTCGATTTCTGCCAGCACTTCTCCTTTTTTTACACTGTCGCCAACATTTTTATGCCAGGAAGCAATAACACCTTCTTCCATCGTATCGCTAAGTCTGGGCATCAGTACTATTTCATCCATTTTAGAAACATCAAGTGCGGAAGTTGATTGGTTAATTGGTTGATTAGTTGATTGGGAGCCGGTTGTAGACTCTTTAGGAGCTGATGCTGACTGCTGACTGCTGACTGCCGGCTGTTTTCCTTTCACCAATAAAGAAATATCTTCTCCGGCTTTGCCAACAATGGCGAGTAAATCATCTACCTGAATTTTTACACCTTTATCACCACCGGTATGTAAAAGGATGCCATCCTTATAGCTTTCCAGTTCCATGGTAGCTTTATCAGTTTCTATTTCTGCGAGAAGGTCGCCTTTCTTTACAGTGTCTCCGACTTTTTTGTGCCATGCCGCAATTACACCTTCTGTCATGGTGTCGCTGAGTCGGGGCATTAATATCACATCGGCCATTGCCTTTTAATTTTGGTCGAAATTAAGGTAAAATGATGAATGACAGAGGGGCGTTAATAGTCCAGTTCCAACCGAAGCCGGTCTTTTAGTTCTTTTACCAGCGGGTATTCTTCTGCCATTTTCAGAAACTGTTCTTTTGAACTCAGGGTAATTTCTATTTGCGGACGATTTTCTGCTTTTTCTTCTATTATTACATTGAATTGTAATAACCGGTTTTGAAGCCTGTCCTGTAAAAAGGCAAATAATTTATTTCTGTCCTGTTCTATAAATTGCTTTTCAATAGTATTGCCCGTAACTGCCTCAAAAGAGTTTTGATCTTTTAGCCGGAGCAATGCCAGCTCAAAAGACTGTGCCGCCGGGTTCTTAGTTTCTTTTAGCTTTACAACATACTCCGACCATGCTTTTTGTAAGTCTTCCAGTTGCAATGGCTGATTAATATTTCCATTTCCGTTGTTTCCTTTATCTTGGTACTGTTTGCGGATTTTGTCTAGTGCAGAAATTTTGGATACTCCGGGCTTTGGATCTGCCTGACCCCCGGGTAAGTTTATTATTTCCGCTTGTTTATAGGTTGCTTTATCCTCTTTTAGAATGGAAGATTCAATGGCAGGATTTTCTATTATCAGTTTTGCATCACTTTGCCTGGTTGCTGGTTTTGCAGCGGCTGCCGGTGGCTTATTGGTTATGGCCTTTTGAGATGAAAATGATTTAATGGCGGAGATACGAAAGGCCAGCGGAGCATCAACTAGTTTTTTTTTACTTACACCAGATCCTTCTGTTGTTATTGTTATTGCTTGTTGCAGGTAGCAGAGTTTAATAAGGGCTAATTCAACATGCAGTCTTTTGTTCCGGGCGGCTTTATAAGTTATTTCCGTATCACTTAAAATATTCAAGGCACTAACAAGAAGGGGAGGAGAAACTCCTTTGGCAGTGGAAATATATTTGTCTTTAAAACTTTCTACTACTTCCAGCAAAACAGCTGCTTTTTCATCTTTGCATACCAGCAGGTTGCGTATAAATTCTGCAAAGCCATTCAATACCAGGTCACCTTCAAAGCCCTTGCGGTTAATATCATCATACTGGAGCATAGCACCGGCGAGATCTTGCTGTTGCATACATTCCAGTAATTTGAAATAGCAATCTGCATCAAGAATATTCAGGTGTTCCAATGTAGTAACATAGTTCAATTCGCCATTGGTAAAACTTACAATTTTGTCAAGGATACTTAATGCATCCCGCATACAGCCTTCACTTTTTTGTGCTATTACCTGAAGGGATGCTTTATCTGCTTTTATTTCTTCTTTGGCACAGATTTCTTTCAGGTGATGTACGGTATCGTTGGTAGTGATGCGTTTGAAATCAAAAATCTGGCACCGGCTAAGAATTGTTGGAAGTATCTTATGTTTTTCGGTAGTGGCTAAAATAAAAATAGCATAGGGTGGGGGCTCTTCTAATGTTTTTAAAAAAGCATTGAAAGCCGAAGAGCTTAACATGTGTACCTCATCTATCACATACACTTTATACTTGCCTGTTTGGGGAACAAAACGAACCTGGTCAACTAGGTCACGGATATTATCAACAGAGTTGTTGGATGCTCCATCCAATTCAAAATAGTTCATGGAAGCCCCGTCATTAAACGAAATACAGCTTTGGCATTTATCGCAGGCTTCGCCGTCTTTTGTCTGGTTTTCGCAATTGATAGTTTTGGCTAAAATCCTTGCACATGTTGTTTTACCTACACCTCTTGGGCCGCAAAATAAAAATGCATGGGCCAGCTGTTCGTTTTTAATAGCATTCCGGAGGGTAGTAGTGATATGCGACTGCCCAACGACAGTATCAAAAGTCTGTGGTCTGTACTTACGGGCCGAAACAATGAATTTTTCCATACAACCTGCAATTTAAGAAACCCCTATCGGCTTCAAAGAAAAGGATAGATACTGTGAATAAGTTTTAATGAAGTATAGGGTGAGGCTTAAATTCCTTTGTTCTGTCAAATAAATACCGGTAAGTGGTTAGTGTACGGGTTCGGAAAGTGTCGGCAAGATTTTCCACCACATTTATCATTTTTGGATTGAATTCACCAATCCATTGCATTTCATATTCGTCATATTTTTTCATGGGTTGAATTACCATTTTAATTTCATTGATAATATAGGCATCAACCCCCATGCCCTGAAATTCCGGAACTACACCAAATACCAGACCTGTAAACCGCCGGTTTTCCCTGTTTTTTTTTACCCAGAGAAATTTCAGTTTATGCCATATGTCAAACTTGCCTTTCAGGTGTTTAAACCACTGGTTGAGGTCGGGAAGATTAACGAAAATGGCAATAGGATCATCATTGTGATAAGCGAACATGATTAGTTCCTCCTCCATTACCGGCTTCATTTTTTTGAACATCATCAGCACCTGGTCTTTTTTCAATTCCTTTAACCCGCCATGCCCTGCCCATGCTTTGTTGTAAACTATCACAAAGTCATTTGCAAATTTTTCCAGGTTGTTTTTATCAATAATGCTGGATGAATAAGCCGGATTTTTAGTTAGCTGTTTATGCCGATCCAATATTTTCTGACTCATTTCTTTGGTAGGGTCAAGACCAAAACATACCTGGTTGTAATAATTTTTGAAACCATAATTTTCGAACAAAGCCTGGTAATATGGGCTGTTATAATTCAAGCAATAGGGTGGAGGCTGAAAACCTTCGACCAATAATCCCCACCACCTATCCCTTTCACCAAAGTTAATAGGGCCGTCCATGGCTTCCATACCTTTTTGCATCAGCCAGTGTTTGGCAACATCAAACAGCATATCCGCAGCAGCTTGATCATTGATGCAATCAAAAAAACCAACACCGCCAACCAGCACATCATCACCTTTATTTTTATATTTTTTATTAGTAAAAGCTGCAATACGGCCAACCAGTTTTCCACTATTGTCTTTTAATATCCACCTTATCGCCTCACCAAACCGGAAGGCTTTATTTTTTTTTGGATCAAATACTTCATTAATATCTTTTTCCAGTGGGTGGATATAGTTGGGGTTGCTTTTATTTACCTCCACATTTACCCGGATGAAATCTTTGGCAAGCTGAGGGGTCGTTACTTCTATAAGTTGCATGGGGCAAAAGTAGGAAAGAAGCCGTTTTTAAAAGACCGATTCTTTTTCAGTAACAAATCTTGCACGGAAAAAGAATCAGTCAGGTTTATAAGTTTTTCAAAAATACACTTTGGCTACTCTTTTTTAATTTTTGGGGATTCACCTTTCAGGTGTTTATCCAGAAATTGAAGAATCTGTCCGTAACCTTTAATTTCATTTTCTTTTTTAAGAAAACCATGTCCCTCATCGGGGAATACTACATATTCTACCGGCACATTATTTTTCTTTACAGTTTCCACTATTTCATCGCTTTCTATTTTTAATACCCGGGGATCGTTGGCACCTTGCAATACCATAAGCGGTTTATTTATTTTCCCCGCATTTAATAATGGAGAGTACTGTTTCAGCCTTGCCGAATCAGCCGTGTTGGGATCGCCTATTTCATCGTACAATGCTTTTTTAAATGATTCCCAGTAAGGAGGGATAGAACGGAGTGTTCGCAGCCAGTTAGCCACACCAAATAAATTAACCCCGGTTTTAAATTCTTCAGGATAAAAACAAAGTGCTGCCAGCGTCATATAACCTCCGTAGGAGCCGCCGAGGATGGCAATCTTTGAACTGTCAATATAATCCAGCGACTGAAGATATTTTTTCCCCCATACCACATCTTTTAAATCTTTATCACCGTGGTTGCGATTATCCATTTTAAAAAATGTTTTGCCATAACCACTGCTGCCCCGGTTGTTTACATCTAAAACCGCATAGCCATGATTGACCAGGTATTGTGTCAGTGAAAAATAAAATTGCCCGGCCTGTCCTCCGGGACCCCCGTGAACCATTACAATAGCCGGAACTTTATTCTTTTTGGTGGCCGGATGAGGCTTATAATAAATGGCCGGAATTTCAAGGCCGTCAAATGATTTATACCGTACTACTTGTGCAGAAACAAGATCCTGTTCATTGATTTCCGGATTCAGGGTATTAGTTATTTTTTTTAATTCTTTTGTGTCAAAATCATACACATGAATATTGCCCGGACCTTTAGAGCTGCCAACGGCCAGCCTCATTTTTTTCTCGCTGCGGGAAATGCTTACTGCCTGGATACTTCCATCAGTTATTTTTGGAAACTCTATTTCTTTTCCAGAGGCATGATCAAACAGGTGCAACACATTGGCGCCATCTTCGTTCACATACACCACCCGGTATTTCTCGTTATAAGAAATAGCCACCCCGGTCACATCCCAGGCGGCACTGTACAGTTTTTCTTTTGTGCCTGCGGCAATATCATATTTAACAGCGTAGGTAAATTCACTGCCTTCATCGGTAAGAAAAAAAACGAATTTATTGTCAAGGGAGAACTGTAGTCCGGCGTTACTGGTATTGTCCGCATTGATTTTCTTTACTTGTTTTGTTTGCTGATCTACGAGGTGCAAGTTGGAAATTGTTGTAGTAATGGATTCGGAAAGCAAAAGGTACTGTTCATTAGAAGATAGTGCGGCTACATCAAAACCAGTTTCATTTTTATAGATCATAGCTGATTTCCAGCCGGCGGTATCCATTTTATAGAGATCCATAAAACGGGGATCCCGGGCATTACTCTGGTAATACATGATTTTGTTATCCCGGCTCCATCCAAAAAACTGTGCCTTTTCATTTGCTCCGGGTGTCAGGTCTTTAGTTGTACTATCATTAAGCTGAAGGTAGATATGCGAATTTTCATTACCTCCTTTATCAGAACTGAATAAAACGGAATTGGTGCCCGGCACATAACCAATAGAAAAAACAGACTCCTGCGCAGATATTGTTTTGGGAATACTTTTTCCAGAAACCAGATCGGCTTCCCAGGCATTATAGATACCACTTTCATTACTGGTATAAAGGAGGCGGCTGTCATCAGCATTAAAACTACCTCCAAACACCTCCTTGCTTTTGTAAAACTGTTCTATGCTATATTTTTTTACATCACGGGCATCTTCTGTTTTATTGTTACAGGCTAATAAAAAAACTAACGGGCCAAAAAGAAATACCTTTTTCATATATTTTGGTTTAGAAATTTAAAATAAGGTTTTTTATTAACCCGTTGCCCGGCTTTTTTTCATTCGGTAGTAACAGGGTTTAAAACCAGGCAGACAGGTAGAAATAAGAGACCTGAACAGGCTGCCTTTTAGTTTTCCCCACTCCAAAAAAGCCCCTTTTTCAAATTGGCAAATTACCTCCGCCCCCCTACCTTTGCCGCCTGAAAAGAATGCTGGTTGCTGGTCACTTGTTTCCGGTAAAATAACTGAGAAAAAAAGTGACTTTCACAACATAAGAACCAGCTATCAGAAACTAAAACAAGAAACCAGAAATATGGCAAACACAGGTAAAGTAAAACAGGTCATCGGCGCCGTAATTGACGTTCAGTTTGATGGCACTCTTCCCGAGATTTATAATGCATTGGAAATAACAAAAGAAAATGGCGATAAGCTTATCCTGGAAGTGCAGCAGCACCTGGGCGAGGATAGTGTCCGTACCATTGCTATGGATGGTACCGAAGGTCTTGTCCGGGGTACTAAAGTAGTAGATACCGGTATTCCGATTGCCATGCCTGTTGGCGATGCTATTAAAGGACGATTGTTTAATGTAACCGGCGATGCTATTGATGGTTTGCCACAGGTAAGTAAAGTAGGTGGCCGACCTATCCACAGCCTTCCTCCTGCATTTGAAAACCTGAGTACGGCGAGTGAAATCCTTTTTACCGGTATCAAAGTAATTGATCTTATTGAACCTTATGCAAAAGGTGGTAAAATCGGTTTGTTTGGCGGTGCCGGTGTTGGTAAAACTGTATTGATCCAGGAATTGATTAATAATATCGCAAAAGCATATGCCGGTGTATCTGTATTTGCCGGTGTGGGAGAAAGAACCCGGGAAGGAAATGATTTGATGCGGGAGATGATTGAAGCAGGCATTATGAAATATGGTGATGCTTTCAAACACAGCATGGAAGAAGGTGGCTGGGATTTAAGCAAAGTGGATATGAAAGATCTGGCTGAATCTAAAGCTACTTTTGTATTCGGACAGATGAATGAACCTCCCGGAGCAAGGGCAAGGGTGGCCTTATCCGGATTAACAATTGCAGAATACTATCGGGATGGTGATGGCACTGGCAAAGGCCGTGACATCCTTTTCTTTGTTGATAATATCTTCCGTTTTACACAAGCTGGTTCAGAGGTGTCGGCCCTTCTCGGTCGTATGCCATCAGCGGTAGGTTACCAACCTACACTGGCTACGGAGATGGGTATTATGCAGGAACGTATCACTTCTACCAAAAATGGTTCCAT
>JAYVKT010000542.1:0-2633 GCA_043768195.1 Chitinophagaceae bacterium
TAAAGTTAGTCTCCGACGGGTAAATAAAAGGAATTTGCGGAGTTAATACAAATGTCAACAGCTGCCGTAACAGCAGGCGCCCTGACCAATTCGCTTTATCTTCAATCGTTGCAAGTAATGTATCTCTAAACTGCAAATTGCTGGTAGATTTAGTCAGGGTGCCAAGATAAAAATAAAAACTGTTTTTATCCAAACTTGATTCTGTTCAAAATATCGGATTTCTTTAATAAGAAAATCAATAATTTGCCCGTTGGAATTTAGTTTTTGAAGATTAAGACTTCCGGAAAAGAAGTTTTTAAAAACCGGGCAATTAATAATTTCAAAAGTCAACTTTATGATGGATAAAGAGTTGCGTCTTAAAACCGCTGAAATAGAAAAAATAAGTCATCTTGATTATTTCAATATTGCTATTTCAGTGGACTGTGTAATTTTTGGATATGATGAAAAAGAACTTAAAGTCCTGCTTATTAAATCAGACCTGGAAGAATTTGCCGGTATGATTTCTCTGCTTGGTGATTTAATAAGAACCGATGAAGATCTTGAAACGGCTTCTTACCGGATATTAAAAGAAAGAACGGGGCTTGATGATGTTTACCTGGAGCAGGTACATACTTTTGGCGGTATTCAGCGGCATCCTTCGGGCAGAGTTATTACTGTTGTATACTATTCTTTGATAGATATTAAGCACCATAAACTACAGCTTAGCAACAATGAATTGAACTGGCATCCCGTCAATGCAATCAAAAAAATGGCTTTTGATCATAAATTGATTTTAGATACCTGTCTTAACCGGCTGCAGCAACAAGTGATGGAACACCCTGTTATTTTTAATCTTTTACCGGAAAAATTTTCCCTCCGGGAATTACAGGAATTATATCAGGCTATTCTTGGTATTAATCTGGATCGGCGGAATTTCAGAAAAAAAATCTCTATTAAAGACTGGCTGGCAGATATTGATGAAATGGAAAATAATGTACCTCACCGGCCGGGTAAACTATACTCTTTGAAGAAACAATACCAGCGAAAAAACAAAAAGACAATAGCAAAATAATATCCCGGCATCAAAGAAACTATTACAGGGAGCCACCTTCTACTAACCTAGAAGAAAGCATTATTGACTTTACCGCAGTTTTGCCTTCCATATTTTCCAGCATTCTTTTCATGGCTAATTTACCAAGCTCATACCCGCTGGTTTCTATATAACTTATCTCAGGGAAATAAAGACCCGGAATAAAACCATTGCTGATGGCTAAAACAGAAATATCCTCAGGAATTTTAAGCTTTGAATTTTTAAGTGCTTTCATAACGCCAATAAGAATTTCGTCACTCATACAAAATATATGATCCGGGACAGATGATTTACTAATGGCTAAAGCAGTGAAATGTTTTGCATCCTGTGTATTGGCACAGTATTGAATTTCTGTTTTAATGTCTTTTTCTTTTTCCAGTATTTTCAGTAAAGATTCTTTTCTTTTTTTAGTAATAGATAAGTCAGGGTTTCCAAAAAGAGCAAGAATTTTTTTCTTTTTGTAAGTAAAAATAGTATGTGCGGCCATGGTAGCCGCTTCTTCATCGGCTATGCATACGGTGTCAAAGCTTCCTGTTTCAGGTACCCGGTCAAAAAAAACAATAGATATTCCTGCTTGCCGGTATTTGGCACAAAGTTCAATGGAATAGCTTTTCGCAGCTAAGGAAATAAGTATTCCGTCAACCCGGTAATGTTTGCAAAGCTTCAGGTTTTCAAATTCCTGAAGTGGGTCATCCCCGGATTGTAAAATCATAAGTGAATACCCGCTTTTTCGGGCATCTTCTTCAACGGCTGAAATAAATGAGTCATTAAACATATTGGAAATGGCAGGAACAATGAGCCCAAATACTTTGCTTTTATTAGTACGGAGATTTACAGCATAGCTGTTAGGCTCATATTCCATCAATGCAGCCAGTTCTTTTACCTTTCGTTTTGTATTTTCTGAAATATCAGGATGATTTTTCAAAGCTCTTGAAATGGTAGAGATGCTCAGGTTAAGCTGCTCCGAAATCAATTTTAAAGTAGCCGGTTGTGCCATAATGGTAATAATAAATTAAAGCTACAACCAATATTTTATCCACCGAAAACATTTCCGCAAATGTTTGCGGAAAATGTTGAAAATATTTTTTTATCATAAATGTGTCTGATATACATAAATCGGGTTAAATTTATAAGTGTAAATGATTTTTAACTTTCCTTTCTGTAAAGAAAAACACAGTGGGTAGAGAAAATCAGTTAAGACATACAGCCAAACCTTATCCCACCTTTAGAATTATAGTTGCTCTACTGCACATTCAGTAATATCTGAATGTATTGATTGATATAACGGATTATAAATTTTAAAAAACCGATTGCTTATGCCTAACAGTACTTTTAAGAAGTTCTCACTTCTCTCCGTTTTACTATTTTCCTTTGCTGCTGCTTTTTCACAGGACAGGGTGGTTACAGGAAAAGTAACTGATTCAAAAGACGGTGCACCGGTATCTGGTGCATCAGTGGTAGCCAAAGGATCCCGTACGGGAACATCTACCAACGCCGATGGTACTTACAGGTTATCAGTTGGTGCTACTGTAAACACACTTGTTATTTCATCGGTAGGGTTTGG
>JAYVKT010000543.1:0-4909 GCA_043768195.1 Chitinophagaceae bacterium
GAAAGATTGTGCTAGGTCATGATGGGTTTGCCGGTGAACTCGGCCATACCATCATCCGGCCGGGAGGAAGATTGCATAAAGGAACCGGCATTAAAGGCAGCCTTGAATCATATGCTTCTGCAACCGGTGTAAGAGAAACTGCTTTAGAGCTATTAGCAGAAAATCCGGAAACTGAAAGTTTACTGAGAGATTATTCCATTAACGATCTTACCAGCCAATCAGTTTATGAATGCGCCATTAAAGGCGATAAGATTGCAAACGATATTTTTGAATTTACCGGTCAGATTTTAGGTGAAGCCCTGGCAAATTTTGTTATGTTCTCATCTCCGGAGGCAATTGTTTTATTTGGTGGATTAACTAAGGCTGGCGATTTGATAATGAATCCTACCCGAAAGGCGATGGAAGACAACCTGATTCAAATATTTAAAAATAAAGTAACGTTGATGTACAGCGAACTTCAGGAAGCCGATGCTGCTATTCTTGGTGCTAGTGCGTTGGTATGGGAATAATTTTACTCTGGTTTATATAAGGAAGCTCCGGTAATTTTCAAATTTTTTTGTTGTTGTGCATAGACTACTATTTGCCAATCACTGTTCATCATCTTTTGAGGTATTTCCAATTCAAAATTGTTTTGTGATGCAGCATTTTGTGTTGCAAAAGCCCTTACTATATTGATGTGTGTTAATGTAACCCCGCCGTTCTCCCCTGCTTTTATTTTTACGGTAGCCTGTTTTTGAACAAGAGCCGCCAGCAGGTGAGTTTTTTTATACTCTCCGCTAATTGTTGAGATAAATGAAACTTTATTGTCGCTGATTTTTACATTGCTGATATCAATTTGTACCAGGCTTTTTTCTTTTAGCACTTTTTTTATGGTTGCTTCAGCATTGCTCCTATTGCTGCCTACCAGTTCGTATTCGCCATTGATAACTAACTGAGGTGTGTACACACTTTCAAGATTCAGTTGCCGGGCATAGTTCCGTTGCCTTTCGGAATACTCACTGCTGCTGAAAGGGTCTGTCCAGCCAAGCCTGTTCCAATAATCTACATGGAATGATAACGGAATAATGTTTGAATCCAACCTGACTAATTGCGGCAACAATTTATCTGCGGATGGGCAACTGGAGCAACCTTCGGCAGTAAACAGCTCCAATACAGCTACCGGGGCATAAGACCCTTTTACTGATACTGGCTTTGTTTCTTCTGGCTTAGCCGATAGTTTTCTTTTTGAAATAAACCCCAAACCAATAATACCGGCAGCAGCGATTGTTATAATTATCCATTTCATACGCTAAACTACACAAGAACTGTCCGTTTGGATGTCATTCGAAGGACAAAGAAAGAAGATTTCGAAAGCGTTAACAAAACAAAGTAGCTATTTCTGCTTAATGATAAGTACTGCCGGCACTGGTCTCTGCCCTGATGCGTCAGAAACTTTAATTGTTTCTTTTCCATTTACCAGCATGCAACTGCTGCCGCCACCGTCGAGGTTGAGTGCTTCCCAACAGCCGAGGTCTTTAAAGATTTGTGCTTCCTGGGTAAGTGTGGCTCCTTCTGCTTTGCCCGGGTTGCGGCCTTCGATAACTAATATGATAAGCTTATTATCTTTTGTGTAGCCCATTGCCGTGCGGGGATGTTTATCGTCAATGGCTTTTCCTGCAAATTTTAATTCTTCATTATTAGTGATTTTAATTTCACCATTTTGTAAAAGAACAGGGCCGCCACCAACAGCGGTTTTCATTTTCCATTTTTCGAACCCCATGTGTTGTGGAACTGAAGCTTTTTCAAAAAGATATTGCTGTTGTGGGTATTGGATTGAATCTTGAATAACTGGGAGAATAAACTGACTTGCCTTGGGAATTTGCAATGATGAATCAGTATACAACCATGCAACATCTGCGCTTCTTCTTTTGGAAAAACCAATAGCACTTCCAAATGGATGACGATAAGTAAAAGTATCCTTCCCTCTTCCATTTATGGTGTGAATATTATAGCCAACCAGCTTTTTATTCTTAATCACCACATTCAAATTCTGATTAGTAGCAAACGAAAAGAAAGTAGTATTTACCACTAACAATGGCTTATCATTCTTATCATAAAACTTTGAGGGAGTTAATCGTCGCTGATAAGTTGTATCAACTGTAAAATCTAATTTCTTGTCCTTCAAATCTGCTTCCACATAGTAAGCTATGTTGGGTTTACCATCCAGCAGACTGGTTGTTTTGTAAACATGAACAGACGGCGGCAAAGGCTGATACAATGAATCCACATTTTGCCATTTTAATTGGGCAAAAGATGTAACAGGAATTACAACAAATAGAAAGAGAATATTTTTTCTGCAATGTTTGAACTGCATGGGTTACAGTATTATTTCAATTGCATTTTAGCAACCTTAGGGTCAACCTCCACCGTATCATGCTCAAAATTTAATTTGATGCGCCACTTCTGCATCGTAGCAGCACCAATGATGGCTTCTTCACTAAGGCCGGGTACTAACAAAAATTCATCGCTGAGTAACACATCATTCAAGTAGAAATCTAAAGAAACCCTTTCCTTAACTTCTATATAATGTCCTTCTGAAGCAGTATAAACCCTTCTCACTCTTCCTAATTTGGTTGGCATTTCTAATCCTTCGACATAGTCTGGATTAATACATGACAAATTTGCACCACTATCAAAAAGTGTGTAAAGGTTCTTCTCCCCTTTTGAACCAATATAATTCAACGGCAATTTTATAACTGACATTTCTTAATTTCTTTTATTTACAAGGTACTAACTTTCTCACTCTCCCATTTATTTCTTCCATACCCGGCTATCACATGCTTTTCGCTATGATAAGAGGAACGAACCAGGGGGCCGCTTTCTACATAATCCAATCCGAGGTTGTAACCAATCTCTCTGTATTCTGCAAATTCATCAGGATGAACAAAGCGGTGAACGGATAAATGTTTTTTTGTTGGTTGCAGGTATTGCCCAATCGTTACCACATCACAACCATTGGCCATTAAATCTTTTAATGTTTGTACTACTTCTTCTTTTTCTTCACCCAAACCGAGCATGATGCCGCTTTTTGTTCTTATACCACCTTCTTTCAACGTCCGTATCACTTCCATGCTGCGCCAGTACTTGGCTTGTATGCGGACTTGCCTTGTCAATCGTTCTACGGTTTCAATGTTATGACTCACTACTTCGGGTGCTGCATCAATCACCCGTTGTATATCTTCTTTTATTCCTTTAAAATCCGGAATCAATGTTTCTAATGTTGTATCAGGATTTAATTGTTTAACCGCTTTGATAGTGTTGTGCCAAACAGCAGAACCGCCGTCTTTTAATTCGTCCCTGTCAACCGAAGTGATAACCGCATGTTTCACTTTCATCAGGTGGATGGCTTCTGCTACTCTTTGTGGTTCATCCCAATCAACCGGTTCGGGTCTGCCGGTGGCTACCGAACAAAAACCACAACTTCTTGTACACACATTACCCAAAATCATAAATGTGGCTGTGCCGGCTCCCCAGCATTCACCCATGTTGGGGCAGTTACCGCTTTCGCAAATAGTGTGGAGTTTATGATTGTCAACAAGACTTCTTACATGCTTGTATTCTTCGCCTATAGGAAGTTTTACCCTGAGCCAGTCAGGCTTTTTTACTCTTGTGTTATCAACTGCCGCAGATGTTACGGGTAGCTCAATCATGGTGCAAAAATACAATCAATAAGGGCAAAAAAGAGCCCTCCATGAGTTTTTCCTTATTTAGAAAAAGTGCTATTGCACAACTCATGGAGGGTTTCTATAATAAACTATTACTTTCTTCTTCCAAAAAGGATAGAAATATAACCCTGAAAAAACATTTGCCTGTCTTTCTGGTCTATCATAATGGGAATTTTGGAACCATAAAATTCTATACACAATCCTGCTTCAATTCCTGATACTACTTCATTAAACCGGCCATAATCGAACCGCAACGCTGTTTTTACAAAAGCCCCTGGTTTCATTTTTATTTCACTCCAGCCTTTTCCAAACCCGCCGCCGCCAATAATACTGGGGCCCAAAAATAAAGAACTGTCGGCTTTGGAATACCGGATGGTTTTAGCATCGCCACTCATCGGGTCCACCACTTCCACATAATAAGGACGGAGCAAGCCAAGTGCAAGGCCGCCATTAAAAATGGCAGAGACAGCTACTCCATTTTTGTTCCCTTTTTGTCCCAGTATGTATTGCTGCCCAAAGCCCAATGTGGCCTGGTAAAAATGATTAATTTTTCCGTAGATATATGGATTGCCAAAAACAAGTCCTGCACTTTGTGATTTTTCTTCTTTCTGGTGTTTTATTTCTGTAATGTCAATCCGGTAAGTATTTGTCTTGCGGTTTGATTTCATTTGTCCCAGCTCATAAAAAAAACCGTACCCATTGGTGCGGCCCTGCAAGCCAAAAATATTTTGCTTTCTGTATATCAGCACCCCTTCTTCTGACTGTTTTATCAGGGTGTTTATTTTTTGGCGTTTTGCCTCCTTCTTATCTTCTTTTGATGATTTACGTTTAGTGCTGTCCTGTGCAGATGATGCCAGAGCAATGGATACAACTAACAGAGTGAGGGATAGTTTCTTCACGGAGTTACAATTTGATTAAATTACTAACGTAAATTTAGGGCAAAATATTGATAATGACTTCTACAGTAGTTTATAACGGTGACCTGAGAACCACCTGTACCCATCTGCGCAGCGGTTCCTCATTTGAAACTGATGCCCCGGTTGATAATAATGGAAAAGGTGAACGATTCTCTCCCACTGACCTGATGGCTACCAGCCTTGCCACCTGTATGATAACGGTAATGGGCATTAAAGCCAGAACAATGGGCTTCGACCTGAATGATGTAAAAATTGAAGTATTGAAAATTATGAAAGCCGACCCCCGCC
>JAYVKT010000544.1:0-3589 GCA_043768195.1 Chitinophagaceae bacterium
GGAATATGAAGCCAAAAAGGTGGCAAGACAAGATGAATAATTTACACCTTACAATGCCACACTGAATAATAAATTACCCTTCGATTACTTATTTCCTATTTTAACTTCTACTTTCTTTGTTTCAACTTTCACTCCATTTTTGTCTAATGTAACTTTAGTAGATTTTTCCGCTGGCTCTTTTACCAGGATAACGGGTGCAGGTGGCACAACAATAACTTCTTTTGTAACAGTTGCAGGTTTATTATTGCAAGCAGATATTATTAACAGCGAAGCGACAGATAAAGAACAAAAAATTTTTTTCATATTATTTTTTTAGCGTTAAGCTGCATATTCGTGCAATTCACCGGCATTTACTATGCAGCATATATAAAGAACAAATACCATACCTCATAACCAGAAGGATTGATGCCAATTGCTTTTCCCCAATTTGAGGAAAAAATGTATCGTTTTAAAATTATCACTTTGCTTAAGTAAAGAATACTGAGGTTGCTGCTTTCGAAATACATAACAGGAGAAGCTTACTAACTAAAAAGCTATCTGTAGAAAGTAATCAATAGATTAGTAATTTTTTTTTACCTTTAATACATCTAATTTAAATACATGAAAGCTAATCTCTTCACTTGTTTGTCAGGCATTATCATTTCTGTTTATATGGCCGGCTGTGCCAACAATAGTGCTTCCCCCATTAATGCAATGGATGGAGATACAAGCAAACCAGGCCCTGTTGAAACTAAAAAAGGGAACACAAATTATAAACCTGCATTTAGCGGGCAAACAAGAATTGCAGGAGTAAAAACTGTTACACCATACAAGGTGGATAAAATTGCAGAAAAAATGGGGAAGCCATGGGCCATTATCCCACTGTCGGATGGACGTTTACTTATAACCGATAAAACAGGCTACATGCGGATTCATGATGCTAAAGGAAATTTGGTTGTTAGGATTAACGGAATTCCGAAAGTAGATGATCGGGGGCAAGGAGGACTGCTTGATGTGGCACTTGATCCTGACTTTGCCAGCAACAAAATGATTTACTGGTCTTATTCAGAAAAAATGGAGAGCGGCAACCTGATGGCTGTAGCCAAAGGCAAGTTGAATGAACCTGGTGCCAAAGTTGATAACCCAATTTTAATTTTCAGAGCAACACCTGCCTTAAATGGGGTACTGCATTTTGGCTCCCGGTTAGTCTTTGATAAAAAAGGCAACCTTTTTGTAAGCACCGGCGAAAGATCTATTCTGGAAGGAAGGGTGCAGGCTCAATTACTTGAATCTGGTTTGGGAAAAATATTTAAGATCACTAAAGATGGTAAGCCGGCTTCGGGCAACCCTTTTATAAATAAACAAGGTGCTATGCCGGAAATATTTGCCTACGGCATCCGCAATGCACAAAGTCTCGATATTCATCCTGTTACAGGAGAGTTATGGGAAGCTGAATTTGGGCCCCGTGGCGGCGATGAAGTAAATATTATAAAAGCCGGAAAAAATTATGGGTGGCCGGTTATTACTTATGGTATTGAATATGGTGGAGATAAAATAGGCTCTCCGATACAACAAAAAGATGGCATGGAACAACCAGTTTATTATTGGGATCCGGTGCTCTCCCCCAGCGGTATGGTTTTTTATACCGGCACGGCTATTCCCGAATGGAAGAATAACTTATTCATCAGCGGACTAAGCAGTCAACACATTGCCCGGCTGGTGATTGTAAATAATAAAGTGGTGGGGGAAGAAAGATTACTGGCTAATAAAAATGAAAGATTCCGGGATGTGGCTTATCACAATGGGATGCTTTATGCCGTAACAGATGGCGGAAGCCTTTACAGGATTAGCAAGCAGTAAAAAGGGGATAAAATTATACCAGTACTTTTTTTACTACCGTAAAATAGTTTGTGAATTATCATTTCGATAAATTCTCCAAAAAAACTGTACGGCTTCCAGCACTTCTTCTTCCGATTTATTTTGGGTATTTGTCAGCGGTATTTTTTTACGGATGCCTTTTTTTAAATCACTTTCCCGGTACTCTACTACTAAGATGAAGTTGTCCCGCAAGTCATAAAAACTTTTTTTTGTTTCCTGGGCTATATAAACTTTGTAAAGATTTGGCCAGCCGGTTACCAATTGCCCGTTACTATATATACCTTTTTTATTCACCCGGATATAGATTCTTCTGCTTTTCGCCCTGCGGAGACAATAAATTGACGGTAGTAAAGCAAGTGTAAAAATATAGCTCTGATAATCAATGTTATTAAACCGGAGCCGTATAGCATCAAACAAGCCATATCCAAAAATGGCAAAAAATAAAAAGGCAAGAACATAAGCCATTAGCTTATTATCTCCTACCAAAAATTCACTGTCTTTGCTAAATGGAGTTTTACCCATGATTAATTTTTTGCATTTAGAAACCTTAAAAGGCAGAGAGTTTTTGTAAATGTACAATTGGTTCTTGTTTATTTCAGACCCTGACTCTTTTCATTTGTGATGAAGATTAACATATTTGAGTTTATAAGTGACCCTGACATAAAAAATATCCTGCCCACTGTATGGTACTTTTTTTTGAACCCCAAACCGTTAACTTTGAAAACACTAACCAAGCATCATGAAACGATATATCCTTATTTTTTTTATCTTTTGTTCTGCGAACACTTTTGGGCAAGGTAAAATTAAAACACCGTCTCCCAGCCCTCAACAGACCATCACTATGTCTTTTGGTGATGATGAAGTTTTAATTGACTATTCAAGGATAAGGCTTCGGGGACGTAAGTTTTTCGGAGAGGGAAGCAGCTATATGTATCCTTACGGGAAAATATGGAGAACTGGGGCTAATGCCGGGAGTAAAGTGACCTTTACTAAGGATGTAATGATTGCCAACCAAGTATTGAGAAAAGGAAGTTATGTTCTTATTTCCTGGCCGGGTAAAAAGAAATGGGAAATAAGTTTCTATAAAGACCTTGAAATTCGGGGCTCACTTGAAAAGTATGATACAAAGAACGACGCAATTAAAATATTTGTTTCGCCACAAGAGCTTGATAAAACGGTTGAGACAATGACAATTACTTTAAGCCGTACCGCAACCAATACAGGTCTTATCCATCTGGCCATCGAAAATACGTTGCTTCAAATACCTTTTACTTTACTTGGTGGTAATAATTCTGAGAACACTTCTGTTACGACAACGCAATCTGTAGGCATAGATAGTATAAGCTTAAACTGGAACACTAATCCACAAAAAGTAAAGCCCGACACTGAATTCCCCATCGGAACGATAACAACACCGGATGAAACGGAATTTGGAGGCGAACCCGTTCCTGCAGATAAATACACCTTCTACATGGATTTGATTAATAACAAGGTTCGTTTTTCTGGTTCAAAAGGAAAAGAAGTTAAGATTACTCCATTTAAGATTGTAGCGGATAATGCTTTTGATTATAAAATCAATGACCTGGCTGTAAATTTTTCCCATCTGCCAGAGGATAAGAAAACGGCCTTATTAAAAATTGACATCGGCTCTAATTCATATATAATACCTGTTACCTGCGAGTATGATAATAAAGTAATGAAAACGATTGCTGAAGAAAGTAAGTCCCCTTCT
>JAYVKT010000545.1:0-3875 GCA_043768195.1 Chitinophagaceae bacterium
GCATAGGGATCATAATTAACCGGCTGCGTATTATTGTTTTGCTGCTGACCAGGCACCGTATCACTTGGGTTGGTTTGTGTCGGGTTATTGGTATTCCTGCGGCGTGGTGTACGCTGGGCATCAGCATCAGCGGCCACAAACCCGATCATCCCAAAACAAAGGCAAAACCTTATTACTTTATTATTCATATTGAACTATTTAATGTAATAAACGAGTGAAGGTGCCGGATTAGTACGTCCGTCCGGTCCTTTTACCCTGATATTATCAATTGTTACCATTCTTCCTGGCTGTACATGAGTATTCATTGCACCTTTGATAGACCCAAAGCCAGCTCCCTGAACATTCGCTGTATAAATATCATCATCTGTATCGCAGGTGAACGTAAAGCTCACTACATCATAAGACAGTTCAAAAGGGAAATTTTTGATACCGGCTCCAACACCGCCCTGAGCTACGAACTCACCCCGTGAAACGTTGGAACCGCTGGGTTTTCCACCTACATATGCCTGTGCGTCAGGAATGGTACGCACCCTGAACTGGGACTGACCAGCCAATTTACCATCAACAGAAACACTAATAAGTGTATTGTCATTTACAGTACCTACTGAGGCTATATATTTCCCAGGTCCTATTTTTCGGAGACTACCGCCACCACTGATAGTAGCGTTAACCTTATCATCGCCACCACCACTTGCAGCGATAGTAACCGGGTTATCTACACCGATGTAAAGAACATTCATTTTATCAAGGGCAATAGAAGCATTAGCAGAACCAACTACATAATCCACTTTTACTTCCCGAACATCATCTTTACCAGTTGTCTGGTTAAAGAAACTGATTCTTACCGGAATGCTGTGTGAACCAACACCACCAGCCTGTCCTTTGTACAAAGCATAACCTTCTTCTCCAATAGCTACAGTAGAGCCTCCAATACTGATTGTAGGCTGTGCTGCTTTACTGAAAGCACCAACACCAGCTTTAATTTCAATTTCCTGGCCTGGCATCAGGTAATTTGAATTTTGACCTACAATAGCTGTGTAGGTATCGAAAATTACTTTTACCTCACCTACTTTAGTATGACAGAAAGTAACCACTTTGTTTTCTGCAGTCTTAATGTCGTTCTGGAATTTACTCAAAATAGTAAGACCAGCGACAGTAGGAACCATATTAAAATAAGCTACATCCCATTCTTTTGTTTTTCCATCACGGCCGGGAGGATTCGATAGATCAATATTGAGTGATTTTTCAAATTCTGTTTTGATAGCAGAATCAACTCCCAATATGTCTGTTTTATATTTTTGAAGGGCAGCAAATAGTTTTTTGCCTTCCCCTTCTTTTACCATCATTTTAGTTACAATATCAAGATTGTCTTCTTTAAATGATTTAGTGGGGTCATTTGTACTACCACCAGCCAGGGTCAGAATTTTATTTTTTAATGAGCCTATATAATCATACAAGGCTTTAGAAGTAGAAACTACTTTCTCAGCTTTAGGGTACCACTCAAGAGCTTTTACTTTCGTTTGCTCATCAGTTGTTTTATCCTGCAGCGATTTCATAATCGTTTCAGTTGAAAGATTTACCTGTGTATTGGTATTCTCTAAGCTGCGGTTTACGGTTTTAAAGGCATTAAGAATCTCAGATGATACGTTCAGGGCTAACAAGGCTGTTAGCACCAGATACATAATATTGATCATCTTCTGCCGGGGTTCTTTAGGTAAAGACATGAAGATTTGTGGTTTTTAATTTAGTAATAGTGACTTTTGAATCACGGATACAGATTTATTTATCTTATGCTTTAGCTGCGACCCTGCATGGCGGTTAACATATTGCCATAGATACCATTCAGGCGGCCCAGATTGGTAGCCAGGCTTCCTATTTGCTCCTGCACTTTCTTTGCATCTTCGGCACTGTTAAGCATGGAAGCAGAAGTTTCAGACAATTTGCCATAGAAAGCATTTAATGCTTTCAGGTGGTTATTGCTCTCCTGCAATTCCAGTTCATAAATAGTATTAAGAGATGACAGGTTTTTAGTAAGCACCTGTATCTGGTCATGAAAATGTTTTGCACCTTCTGTGGCCTGGTTAAAAGCCCCTACAGAACCTGCTGCATTTATATAGGCATCTTTTACTTTATCAAGATGGCCGGTTACTTCTCTTGTTTTAGCAGCAAAGTCGCCGGTGGCAGCTACTGTATCAGTAATACCATTTAAACCAACTACAGTTGTATTTAATTGTTTAAAACCATCACCCAGACGTTTCATTGTATCTGGATTGATGTCAGATTCTGCCAGCATTTTATCCATAGAGCCAAAAGCAGCCCTTGTCTTTGCACCGGCTACAGAAAACTGTTCTTCATCATGTCCGCCACCCTCTTTAATAGGTGGATACACGGCATATAAAATACCATACACGGTGAAGATGATTGCTTCTGTTGTTAGTCCGATCCACAGCCACATGTCTGCATCGGCGGCATGGGTTATTTTTCTTAATGCACCCCAGATAACAAGGGCTGCACCGAATGATACGAATACGTCAACCCATTTACTTACTTTGGAAGGAATAGCTGCTGCCATACGTTGGATTTTTTAAAGGTTTTTGATTGAAAAATATTAGAGAGAAAGAATGAGAGGACAGGGCTTGTTTTTTCTGTCCTCTCAAAAAAATTATTGAATAGAATAACTGAATATCATTTTACTTCTTGCCGCCTTTCATTGGTGCTGCGGGCAAATCAATTACAGTACGGAACCCGATGTAAGATTTGGTTGAATCCTGGTATTCATAAGTACTGGTTCCTGTCTGCAGATAATATCCTACATCTTTCCAGCTACCGCCACGAATAATCTTACGCTTCATCAGCGGGGGATCGTCGTCTTTTGCATTCCAGCGAACATCGGGGTTCATATCATGCTGAAAATTGTTACGTCCCTCATAGTAGATAGAAGATGTCCATTCTGCCACGTTACCAGACATGCAATACAGACCATAATCATTAGGCCAGTAAGCATCGGCTCTCACGGTATAGAAACCACCATCTTCAGGATAATTACCACGGCCGGGTTTGAAGTTGGCCATTAAACATCCTTTTTTATTTCTCAGGTAATAGTTACCCCAGGGGAACATTGATTGTGAACGACCGCCACGGGCTGCATACTCCCATTGTGCTTCTGTTGGAAGGCGGAAATCTGATTCCTGTGCTCTTTTCTTTGAATCAAGGAAAGTATTAAGCAAATGAGTTCTCCATTCGCAGAAGGCAGTAGCCTGTTTCCAGCTTACACCAACCACAGGGTAGTTTCCGAAAGCCGGATGTGAAAAATATCTTTTCGTCATTGGCTCGTTGTAGGAGTAAGCAAAGTCACGAATCCAGGCCAATGTATCAGGTGCTATCTGTGTATCTTTTTTAATAATAAATTTTGAACGGGGCTTACCTGCATTTTCTCTTTTTGCAGACTCTTTCAGGTCAAACACTTCGGAATGATAAATCAACTTAGAGGCATCAATTTCTTTTTTGCCGTTTATCCTGTCTTCAGGAGTAAGTATCAAGTCAGTATTGCCTAATTGTTCAATTGATTTTGGATCGCTCCACTTAAAGGTTTTCATTTTAGCCTGATCAACATATTCAACGCCATCGGCGCCGGCTTTTACAAAACCCATTTTTCGGGCAGCTACAGAGTCACGAACCCATGTTACAAACTGGCGATACTCGTTGTTGGTAATTTCAGTGGCATCCATCCAGAATCCGCTGATGGACACAGAACGGTTTCTTGCACTGAAGGCATAAGCCGGATCCTCATCGCTGGGACCCATGTGGAATGTGCCTTGTGGAATGTACACCATGCCCGGAGGTTTGGGAAGTGTGTACTTGTTTCCAGGTGCAAT